>JAEELU010000131.1 GCA_016282815.1 Acholeplasmatales bacterium | reverse complement strand
GGTTCTTTCCAAACTGAGGTAGTTTGGTAGGTAGGTAGCTACCTAAGAATTGATAAAAAATAAAAAATGATGTGAAGCCTGCTTCCAATGTGAGGTAGGTAAAACATCATTTTTTTTATGCTTAGAAAACAATATAATTATTTTCTTTTTCTTTTTTTGCGTTGTATTAAAGATCTATCAACATATTTTAAAACGAACTCATAATCATTAACTATATGTATGATTCTATTTCTAAAATGTGTAAAATTGGTATATCCATATGAAACTCTTTTTATTACTTTTATTTTATTATTAATACCTTCTATATATCCATTATGTAATCTTTTATCACCAAATTTAATAAATGAATGTAATATTTCGTTTTTCCAATTTAGAAACATTCCCTTAAGCTTTCTATATTCGTCACAGGAAGAATCATTTAAAGTATTAATCCATTCATTATACCAAACTTCAGCCTCCTCATACTTTAATGTTTTAACTGAGGATAAAAAGTTCTGAGTAATAGAATAAGCTTCCTCTAAATCAGGGTGAACAGCAGTAGCGTCCAGTAGTATTTGATTAACATCAGTAGATTTTTTTCTTATAGGGTTATAAAGACTTTCACCTTCTACATCTATGTAATAGGTGGATAATATTCTCCAATATCTTTTAAGAATTCTATACTGTGGAGTATTATCTCCAAATAGTGATTGAATCCTAATTCTAACATCGTTAAAAGCTTTTTCTACATATTGAAGATAATGGAAACAATCGACTATATGAACAGCGTTTTTAAAATGTGTCTTTATTAATGTTCTATAAGATTCACTCATATCTGTAATGACATATTTTACTCTATCTTTTTCATGCCAATCTATTTTATATAGATAATCATCGATATTAGCCTGGATTCTATCTGGTAAAACATCAATTATAATGTGAGCATTAGGATCAAACATAACAAAAGCATATTTACCACTTGAGTGCTTCAAATTTTTAAATTCATCCATACATAAAACATCACCAAATGGAGCTCTGTCATATGAAATATATGTTTCAAATATATCAATTATAGTTTGGATAGAGACGTGTCTTTTATTGGCAATATGAGTAAAAGAAACATCGCTTCTTAAATCTTCTATAATGTTCAGCTTAAGAGCTAAAGAGATTGATTTTCTAGCTTCTAGCATCGGTAAAGTATCGTTGAACATCTTTAAACAATCTTTACATCTTAATCTATTATATTCTAAAATTATGAATGTTTTACGATTAGAGATATAATCATCATTGATTACTCTTTCTTTTTTTCCAAATTTCATAATATTGGTAGAAGAACAAATAGGACATTTACAATTGGTCTTAGGAATAAGTTTGGCTCTAATATAATACCCATTTACATTAGATGTTTCCTCGATAATAGATAATCTGTTTTCATCATCTTCATCTTTTAAATATTCAAATAGTGATTTATAATACAAAATGTATCTCCTTTCTAAATGTTTTCTAAGCAATTACATTATATAGGAGATACACTTTTTTTGTATATATTTAACTACCTAAGATTGGAAGTATAGGTATTTTTTATAACTACCTTAGATTTTAAGGTGTCAACTACCTACCTACCTCAAATTTTAAAGAGCCAGAATTCTAGTAGAAGTACTAGAATTTTCTTTTTATACTATTTGAATTAATCTATTATATAGATTATAATAAATTGGTGTTTAAAAATGGAAAAGTATGAAATAAATAAATTCATAGATGAATATGGAATAAAACTAAATGATTTAAATGAAGCATTTAATATAGATGGATTAAAGAATGAATTGGTTGGACTTGATTCAGAAATTAATAATCCGGATTTTTGGTCTGACCAAAATAAGGCTCAATCAACTATTCAAAGAGCTAATGAGATAAAGGAGATATTATCTCAATATTCAGATTTAAAAAAATCATTTGATGGTATTGTAGAAAGTGTAGATATGGCCTTAGAAGATTCAGAATATATGGTACTATTAGAGGATGAAATAAATACATTTAAAACAGAAATTGAAAAGGTAGAGACTAAAGCCTTATTATCAGGTAAATATGATTTTAATAATTGTATTTTAGAATTACACCCAGGTGCTGGTGGTACTGAGTCTATGGACTGGGCATTAATGCTATATAGAATGTATACAAGATATGCACAGCGTAAGGGATTTAAGATTAATGTACTTGATTATCAGCCTGGTAGTGAAGCAGGTATTAAATCTGTAACAATCGAGGTTATTGGTAAATATGCTTATGGACTATTAAAGGGTGAACGTGGTGTTCATAGACTAGTTAGAATCTCTCCATTTGACTCTAATGCTAGACGTCATACATCATTCTGTTCATGTGATGTTGCACCTGAAATAGAAGAAACTGGAGATATCAAAATTAATGATGAGGATATTAGAATAGATGTTTATCATTCATCAGGAGCTGGTGGTCAATCAGTAAATACAACTGACTCTGCAGTAAGAATAACGCATAAGCCTACTGGTATTGTTGTTACATGTCAAAATGAAAGAAGTCAGATTAAGAATAAGGAATTTGCTTTTAAAATTTTGAAATCTAAGCTACTTGAGCTTGAGCTTAAGAAGCAAGAGGAAGAAATGAAGAAAATAAAGGGAGAGCAAATGAGCATTAACTTTGGTAGCCAAATAAGAAGCTATGTTTTTACTCCTTATACACTGGTTAAGGATCATAGAAATGATTATGAGGAAACTAACGTTAATACAGTTATGGATGGAGAGCTTGATGGCTTTATAGAAGCTTATTTGAAATATAGTGTTGGGGAATAGTTATATGGATAATAAAAATAAAAGTTTAATTGAACGAATTGAAGAAGGGATGAAGCATCCTGGTGTAAAAAGAAAGTTTAAGCAATATTTCTTTATTACTATCGGTGTATTAATATTGGATATTGGCTTTTATTTCTTTTTAGATCCTGCTGGAATTGTAAGTGGTGGAACAATGGGCCTTGCCATACTATTTACACCATTAATTAACACAGCCTGGGATTGGTTTACACCTTCTATATTTTTGTATATTATCGATGGTATCGCATTAATAATGGGATTGCTGTTTTTGGGTAAGGAATTCTTTATTAAAACAATTTACGCAACAGTACTATCACCATCTGCGATATTCTTATTTGAAAGAGTATTCGATAGTAATTTCTTCTTAAATAGTATTACTGACCCAGGAACAGTGAAGATAGTAGCCCTATTATGTGGTTCATTACTAACAGGTATAGGTGTTGGTATTGCCATAAAGAATAATGGCTCGACAGGCGGAATGGATGTATTCCAAAAGATTATGAGCAAATTCTTGAAGGTACCTATGAGTGTTTGTATATATTTAACAGACTGGGTAATCGTATTATTCGCAGGCTTTGTTAAGGGTGCAGAGGGTTTCACATATGTTTACCAAATCGAAATGGTAGTGTGGGGCTCAATAGGTGTAATTATGCAGGCATACATAATTGACTGGATTTGTCTTTCTGCTAAAACAAGAAGAACAGTATATGTTATCACTGATAATCCTGAAGGAATAAAGGAATTAATCTATAAGGAGCTAGATAGAGGTGTAACATTTACTAAGGTTACAGGTGCTTATACAAATTTAGAACGTACTATGGTTATTTGTACAATGGATAAGAATGAGGCTTATAGAATTACCTCAATGATATCAGAGTATGAGCCACAGGCATTTACCTTTGTTACATCATGTAAGGAAGTAAGAGGAGAATACGAAAAAAGAGGTCTTATTTAATGAAGATTATAAAAAGCCTATCAAAGATAAAAAATAAAAATGAATATAAGGTTATTATCGATGATAAGGAATATATCTTTGATGAGGATACTATCTTGGAATATCGTCTTTTTAAGGATAAGGAGATTGATGATAACACATTAAATCTTGCTAAAAGGGATAGTGAGCTTTCTAAATATTATAATCAAGCAGTAAATTATGCCTATCGATATGGTAAGAACCATAATGAGGTATTTTATTATTTAATTGATAAAGGCTTAGATAATGATAGTGCTAATAATATCGTAGATAGAATTAAATCAAAAAAGCTTATTAACGAAGCTGAATTAATCAATAGCTATATCTATTCTTATGCTAAAGCCTATAATGGTAAAAAGATGATAGAGGAAAAGCTAAAGAATAAGAAATTTGATAAAGAGTTAATAGCGAATGCTATTAAAAGTATGGATTATGATTTATATTATGATGCTTTAGCTAAGCTTTATGAGAAAATAAAGCACAAATATGATAAGTATGATGACTATATTAAAAGGCAGAAAATAAAGTTATATTTATATCAAAGAGGCTATGATTCAAGCGATATAAGTACGCTAGATATATAAATAGTAAAACGTTTTTACATAAAAAATACCTTTTTTTTAATAAAAAAAGGGCATTATATGGTAAAATTTAAATGATAATTTATTTAAAGAAAGGGGACTTTGGAATGAATTACGCAAATTTCAAGGATGTTAAAACTTTTAAACAAGCATTTATTTCTAATGTTGAGAATAAATATGCAGTAGACTTTAAGGATTCAACACCTTACCAACAATATGTTGTTTTAGGTGAAATGGTTAGATTCTATATTGCAAAGGATTGGCATGAAACAAATAAAATTCAAAGCCGTCAGGAATTAAGAAAGGTATATTACTTCTCAATGGAATTCTTAATGGGAAGAATGATTACTAATAACTTAATGAATGCTGGTGTATATAATGTAGTTAAAACTGCATTTGATGAATTAGGAATTGATTTAAATGAGGTAGAGCATCAGGAGGCAGATGCCGGATTAGGTAACGGTGGTTTAGGTAGACTTGCAGCCTGCTTCATGGATTCAGTTGCTTCACTAGGTTTACCAGTTCATGGTAACTGTATCAGATACCGTTATGGTTTCTTTGAGCAAGGAATCAAGAATGGTTATCAGGTAGAGCATCCTGATAGATGGTTAAAGGATCTAAACGTATGGGAAATCAGAAAGGATCAGGATTCTGTAGAAATTCCATTCTACGGATATATTGATATTTCTAACCAAAATGGTAAATTACGTGTTAAGCATAGAAATGCAGAATACGTTAAGGCTGTTCCATATGATGTACCTATCATCGGTGATAACAACCATGTAGTTAACACATTAAGATTATGGAGTGCAGAACCAAGCCAATATGAGCCAGATGGAGATGCATTCGAGTATCATAAGAAGCTTCGTGAGATTTCATCAATGCTTTATCCAAATGATGAAAATGAGGAAGGTAAGCTTTTACGTTTAAAGCAACAATATTTCTTCGTAAGTGCTGGTGTAACTAGTGCTATCCAAGCTCACAAGAAGGTTTATGG
The DNA here is from genome assembly GCA_016282815.1 of Acholeplasmatales bacterium. GTDB lineage: Bacteria > Bacillota_I > Bacilli_A > Acholeplasmatales > Anaeroplasmataceae > Anaeroplasma. The sequence continues at coordinate 11,252 of JAEELU010000131.1, read as the reverse complement.
TACAGTTAAGAATTTAGATAAGAAGGTAGTATTCCATATCAATGATACTCACCCTTCATTAATCGTTGCAGAATTAATGAGAATTCTAGTTGACATTGAAGGCTTAGAGTGGGATGATGCATGGAAGATTACAAAGAATACATGTGCTTATACAAACCACACTATCCTATCAGAGGCATTAGAGAAGTGGCCAGTACATCTATTCAAGAGATTATTACCAAGAATCTATACTATCGTTGAGGAAATCAACCGTAGAATAATTATTGATATCGCTAATAAGTATGGTCAAAATTCTAAGGAATGCTACGACATGGCAATTATTAAGGATAACACAATCCATATGGCTAATTTAGCCATTCATGGTTCATTCAGTGTAAATGGTGTTGCTGCACTACATACTGAAATCCTAAAGAATATCGAAATGAAGGTATTCAATGATTATTATCCTGGTAAGTTCAATAATAAGACAAATGGTATAACTCATAGAAGATGGTTATTACATTCAAATCCAGAGCTAGTTAAGATTTTAAATAGAATTTGTCCTGATTGGGTTAAGGACCCTGAAGCTAAATTCCCATTACTTGAGAAGTATGCAGATGATCCAAAAGTTCAAGAGGAGTTCGCAGCAATGAAGCGTGCTCGTAAGCAGGAGCTTGCAAAGAAGATTTATGCTTCACAATCAATTTCACTTGATACTAATTCAATCTTTGATATTCAGGTAAAGAGATTACATGAATATAAGCGTCAGCTAATGAATGCACTACATATTATGTACGTATATAATAGATTAAAGTCTGATCCAGAATTTAAGGCTAATTATTATCCTCATACATTTATCTTTGGTGCAAAGAGTGCTCCAGGCTATGTATTCGCAAAGAAGATTATTAAGCTAATCAATACAATCGCTGATAAGGTTAATAATGATGATGAAACAAATTCATTATTAAAGGCTGTATTCGTAGTAAATTATAATGTTACTTATGCAGAAACTATCATTCCAGCAGCTAACGTAAGTGAGCAAATTTCTACAGCTTCTAAGGAAGCATCTGGTACTTCAAATATGAAGTTTATGATGAATGGTGCAATCACTTGTGGTACTCTAGATGGTGCCAACGTTGAAATTAGTGATTTCGTTGGTGAGGATAACATTGTTATTTTCGGTATGAACGCTGATGAGGTTACATCAATCTACGCTAAGGGTGGCTATAACCCAATGGATTATTACATGAATGATGAAAGAATTCATCAGGTTATCGACCAATTAACTAATGGCTTCTTCGAAAATGTAGATCAAAATGAATTCGCTATGATTAGAGATAATCTACTTTATACAGATAATTACTTTGTATTAAAGGATTTCGATTCTTATATTAAGGCTCAAGAAAAGATTAATGACCTATATAAGGATCAAAAGAAGTGGTTACATATGTCAATAGTAAATGTTGCTAAATCAGGCTTCTTTACTACTGATAGAACAATGCGTCAATATAATGAAGATATTTGGCATGTTGATGCATACAAATTAGATAATAATTAATAAAAGAGGGGAGTTACCCCTCTTTTTAGGCGGTGAAGGTATGCTAGAATTTAAAAATGAAGGAAATATAGATAATGAGATATCAAAGCTAAAAAGAATAACTAGCTTTATTTCAGCAGGCTCTATTATTCTAACTGCAAATTTAATAGCTTGGGCAATATGCTTAATTACATTAGATAATCCATTATTATATGGAATAGTAACAGCTATAAGCTTCTTTATCTTTTTAGCATATCTAATTTTTACCTATAGATTCTATGTAGCATTAGCTCATAAGAATAATGTAAAAAAGGTATATTTTAATCATAGATTAAGAAGAAATAATGAATATTCTAAATTCTTTGATACAGGCTCTGATTTAATTGATAAGGAAGACTATAAGGAATTAGATTTAGATTTATTTGGTAAGAATTCATTATTTCAATATCTATCAGTTTGTAAAACTAAATATGGTAGATTGAAGCTTAAGGAGGCTTTAACTACACCAAGGGATAATGATACAGATTATACTGACACGATAGAATATTTAGCAAATGATGAGCATACAGTAGAAATAGAAGCTAGATTACTAGAATTCAAAAGTGATGCAAAAAAGCTAGATTATGATATTATGTATCAAGCATTTGAAACTAAAATTAAATTTAACCCATTATGGCTAATACCTATATTATCCTTCCTAGGAACAATAGTATATTTAATACTAATATTCACATTAGGATTAAATCCTTATTTTCTATTTATATTTGGATTTACTAATTTTATTCTAGCTAAGCTATGCCTAAAGAATGAGGTATTTGATATTGATTCAACTAATTATTACTATTTAATGGATAATTATTATTATCTATCAAAGGAATTAGAATCAATTGATCCTAAAACTAAAAGATTAGAGGAAATAAAGCATGAAGCCTCTAAATCAATTTTAGATATAAGAAAAATAAAAAATATATTAAATTTACTTTCTACTCGAAGAAATATTATCTTTAATATATTTTCAAATCTAATTTGTATATTTGATTTATTTATTATTTTAATATTCAATAATAAAGCTAAAAGCATTATTAATTTAAAGAAGTATTTTGAGCTTGTTGGTGAACTAGAATGCATAATGTCACTTGCTAATATCGGTATGGATAATGAGGTTTATACAAAGCCAAATGATGGTGAAATAAATGGAGTTGATATGTATCATCCATTAATCAAAAATTGTGTGCCAAACAGCTTAGCATTATCTGGTGGTATCATTCTAACAGGTAGTAATATGAGTGGTAAAACTACATTCATGAGAACACTTGGTATCTGCCAAACATTATATAACGCAAAGGGCTTAATACCTGCCAAGAGCTTTACATCTACTAATCTAAGTATTTACACATCTCTTCGTGCAAATGATATGCTAGCGGAGGGAATCAGTACATTCTACGCTGAAATACTTAGAATGAAGAAAATCAATGAAGCAATCAAATCTCAGCATGTATTAGTATTAATTGATGAAATATTTAAGGGTACTAACGCCACAGATAGAATAAGTGCTTCATTAAAGGTTATCGATAAGCTTAATAGCTTTAATGCCTCATTTATTATTACAACACATGATTTTGAATTATGTGATGCTAATAATATTACTAATTATCATTTTAATGAGGAATATATTAATGATAAAATATCCTTCGATTATATGATTAAGGAAGGAAAATGTGAAACAAAAAATGCCATCTATTTATTAAAGATGGCAGATATCATATAATGCTCTAATCGCTCCTGATTCATTATTATCATATTTGGTAATAATATCGGAGCGTTTTTTTAATTCCATGTCGGAATTACGCATAGCTATTTTTACATCACATTTTAAGAACATATCATAATCGAATGTAGAATCGGTTATCGCTATAAATTTATCATCCTTATATCTATTCTTTAGCATATAATATCCATCTGATTTAGATATTGGATTTTTAAATACTAATATTATTTCTCTATTTTTATCTTTAGCAATAGATTTAAATCTAAGCTGTAATTGATGTAATTTATCTTTAAATCTATCTGATGCTTCATTTGCGATAACGAATGTAAATGATGGTCTATCATCATCAACTATAGTTACCTTAATTCTATTATTCTTAGGATAGAAGAATTCTAATCTATCCTGATACTTATAAATTATAGTATCAGTTTCTGATTCAGAATATGCAGTATAAATGTATCTATTAAATGTGTTAATTAATGTATTAATTATTATTTTAGAAATGTTATTAACATGTACCTCATTATCGATTAATGCGATATTAGATGATAATGAAAAAATATTTAGATTTAAATTATATTTATTCTTAAAATTTAATAAATCATTATATGATGAGCTTGATAATATACATAGGTGATTGTTATCACATATGTATTTAAGCTTATCTAAATATTTACTATCGATTTCACCATTATCCATAACGAGTGTTCCATCGAAGTCACACATAATTGAATACATTATTATCACCAGGTAATATTATATAATAATTAGTATAAAAAATGTATGAAATAATTGAATAATTTTACGCAATTAAAAAAAATGTTGATTTTAGCCTTAATATAGTTTATACTATATTCAGTATTAAAGAGAGGTTAAAGCCTCTCTTATTTATTTGAATGGAGGGATATTTGTTGGATATAAATATTTGTAAGGAAATATTAGACCCATTCCTTAAGGAAAATGATTTGATATTTTATAGTGTTGAATTAGTTAAGGAATATGGAAGCCTAATATTAAGAGTAATCCTAGATAAGAAGGATGGACTTGATATTGATTTACTAGCTAAGGCTAATGAATATCTATCCGAAAGAATAGATAAATACGACGCTGATATGCCTGAATATATGCTTGAGGTATCATCAAGGGGAGCAGAAAGAACCCTTGATAGCGAGGAAGAAATTAATGAAGCCTTAGATAGCTATATCCATGTTGAAACTAGCAATATGGTATATGATGGAGTATTAGTAGAAAATAATGTTGATAGCATAACAATGACTATTAATATTAAAGGCAGATTTAAAAAGATTCCAATAAAAAAAGAAGAAATAAAGCTAATTAGATTAGCAGTAAAAATTTAGGAGGATAGTTGAAAATGATTAATAAGGAATTCTTTAAAAATGCAGAAGAGGTTGCTGAATCAAAGGGCATTTCTGTAGAGGATGTATATGATAACTTTTCTAAGGGATTAGTTAATTCATATAAGAAAATTTATGGTAATACATCATGTAGAGTTGTAATAAATCCAGAAAAGTGTGAAATATTATTATTTGGTGTTCATAAGGTAGTAGCTGAATTAAGCGAGACTCCAAATCCTGAGGAGCCAGCAGAAATGCTACTAGAGGATGCTAAGAAGATTAAGGCAAGCTATAAGGTTGGCGATATTGTTGAGCAACAAATCAATATCAAGGAATTTGGTAGAACAGCAATAGGTGCAGCTAAGAGTGTTTATACACAGGGTGTTAGAACACGTCAAAGAGAGCTTGCATATGAGCATTTCAAGGGTTTAGAGAATGAAATGGTACTTGGTGAGGTAACTAATATCACTGATAAATTCGTATCATTAGATTTAGGAATGAATGTTTCAACAATTCTTCCTACAACTGAATTATTACCAAATGATAATTTCAAGATTGGTGATAATGTAAGAGTATACATTAAGAGAGTTGAGCAAACTAGTAAGGATCCTAGAGTTTCAGTATCTAGAACAGATAGAGCATTAGTTACTAGATTAATGGAGAATAATATTCCTGAAATCAAGTCTGGTGTTATTGAAATTAAGGGTATCGCTCGTGATCCTGGTGATAGAAGCAAGATTGCTTTATTCTCAAATGACCCACATGTAGACGCAATCGGTTCATGTGTAGGTGAGGGTGGAGCTCGTATTAGAGAAATCGTTAATGCTTTAGGTGGCGAAAAGGTTGATTTATATGAGTGGAGTGAGGATCCTGAGGAATTAGTATCTAATGCACTTCAGCCAGCTTCAGTTACTCAGGTAATCGAAATTGATGAAAAGAACAAAACATCTAAGGTTGTAGTACCTGATGAGCAATTATCACTTGCTATCGGTAAGAGTGGACAAAATGTTAGACTTGCTGTTCAATCTTGTGGATGGAAGATTGATATTATGCCAACATCAGAGGCTTATCAAAAAGGATTGATTTTAAAGTGAGAGAAAAGAAATTAGTTTTAAGAACCTGCGTATTTTCAAGAGAGGTATGTGAAAAGAAGGATTTATTCCGTATCGTTAGAACACCTGAGGGTGAGGTAGTTATTGACACTAAGGGTAAGGCTAATGGTAGAGGAGCTTATCTAAAGAAGGATAAGGAAATAATTCTTAAGGCACAAAAGGCTAAGGTTCTTGACAAAAAGCTTGAGGTAACTGTTCCAGATAGCATTTATCAAGAGCTAATTAATATGTTATAAAATTATGGATAAGATATTAAATAACTTAGGCCTATGTCAAAGAGCTTCAGGTGTTATCTCTGGTGAGGAAATGGTTATTGAATATATAAGAGCTAACAAGGTTTATTATGTATTCTTAGCTAGCGATGCCTCAGATAATGCTAAAAAGCAAATATTAGATAAGGCAAAATTCTACAATGTAGAGGTTGATATGACATATTCATCATTTGAGCTTTCCTCTGCCATTGGAAAATCTGGTAGAATGGTGGTCGGAATCACAAATAGTGGATTTGTAAAAATTTTAAAGAAATAAGGTGATTTTGTGGCTAAAAATAAAAATAAAAAGGAAACAAGAGCTTCAAATATTCCAGCAAAGGATAAGAAAAATAACAACGATTCTCAAGAGAAGATTGTTATTTATAGACCTGATATGACAGTTGCTGATTTAGCTCAAGCTATGGGTAAGACTAATGCCCAAATAGTTATGAAGCTTATGCAACTTGGTATTATGGCTAATCAAAACCAAACAATTGATAGAGAAACAATTGAGCTTGTTGCGATGGATTTTGGTTATGAGCTTCAAAATGAGGTTGTAACAGACGCTACTAGATTTGAAGAAATCGAAATAGTAGATGATGAGAGCCAATTAGTTTCTCGTCCACCAGTTGTTACAATAATGGGTCACGTCGACCATGGTAAAACAACATTACTTGATACAATCAGAAACTCAAGAGTTGTTAAGAACGAGGCTGGTGGTATCACTCAACATATCGGTGCTTACCAGGTTAACCATAAGGGCTTCCCTATTACATTTATTGATACTCCAGGACATGCTGCATTTACACAAATGCGTGCTCGTGGTGCTCAAATAACTGATATAGTTGTATTAGTTGTTGCTGCTGATGATGGCGTAATGCCTCAAACAGAGGAAGCAATAACTCATGCTAAGGCTGCTGGATGTCCAATTATTGTAGCTGTTAATAAGATGGATAAGCCAACTGCTAACCCAGATAGAGTTATGCAAGAATTAGCTAATTATGATTTACTTGCAGAGGCTTGGGGAGGAGATACAATCTTCGTTCCTATTTCAGCATTAAAGGGTACTGGTGTTGATCAATTACTTGAAATGATTCAGCTAGTTGCCGAAATGAAGGATTTAAAGGCTAACCCATCAAGACTTGCAATGGGTACAGTTATCGAGGCTCAGCTTGATAAGGGTAAGGGCCCAGTTGCTACATTCCTAGTTCAAAATGGTACATTAAAGGTAGGAGATTGCGTAGTTGTTGGTAATACATGGGGTAAGGTTCGTACAATGGAGGATGATACTCATGCTAAATTCCAGGAAGCAACTCCATCACTAGCTGTTGCTGTAACAGGCTTAAATGAGGTTCCTTTTGCCGGAGATAAATTCATGGTATTCTCTGATGAAAGAACAGCAAGAGAAATCGCAGAGGCTAGAAACCTAAAGGCTAAATATGAATCAAGCATGGTTAAGAAGGCTGCTTCATTAGATGATTTATTCAAGAGTGAGGATAAATCAAAGGAATTAAATCTAATCATTAAGTGTGATGTTCAGGGTTCAACTGAAGCATTAAAGGCATCACTTGAAAAGATTAATGTTGAGGATTTAAAGGTTAATATCATTAGAGCATCTGTTGGTGCAATCACTGATACTGATGTAGTACTTGCAGAGGCATCACATGCTATTATTATAGGATTTAATGTAAGACCTATGGCTCCAGTTAGAATTGAGGCTGAAACTAAGGGCGTTGAAATTAGATTATATAATATTATCTATAAGGTTATTGAGGATATTGAGGCTGCCCTAAAGGGTATGCTTGACCCTGTATATGAAGAGGTTGTTACTGGACAATGTGAGGTTAGAAGCTTATTCAAGCTTTCAAAGGTTGGTACAATCGCAGGTTGTTATGTAACTGATGGTGTAATTGAAAGAAATTCACTTGTTAGAGTATTACGTGATGGTATTGTAGTATTTGAGGGTAAGATGGCATCATTAAAGAGATTTAAGGATGACGTTAAGGAATTTAAATACGGCTTTGAATGCGGTATTACAATTGAGAATTTCAATGATATTAAAGAAGGAGATATTATTGAAGCTTCAATTATGAAGGAGATTCCTAGATAATGGGCTTATCACTTGAAAGATTAGAATCATTATCTTTACGTGAATTATCATTACTATTAAGACGTGACCCTAAGGGAAATGGTTTAAATAATGTTAGTGTTACTGAGGTAAGAATAACAAAGGATTTATCATTTATGACTATTTTCTATTCCTTCTATCAGGGTACAGAGGAGTATTATCAGCAATTATTAGAATCAAATAAGGTTTATATCAGAATGGAGCTAGCTAAAAAGATTAAAGCAAGAAAGATGCCTGATTTGATTTTTAAGCGTGATACATCTCTAGATTATGGTAATCACATTGAGGATTTAATCCAAGAAATACATAAAAAGGATGAGAATAAATAATTATGGCAGAAAAGGATATTGATGAAGCAGTAGAAAAGAAGTTTGGTCATAAAACAGAAATGTTTGAGACTAATGCTAATAATAGAATTAAGCACATTGTAGCGATTGCTTCAGGTAAGGGTGGAGTAGGTAAATCTATGGTTACTACCCTACTTGCTACACATTTATCTAAAAAGGGATATAAGGTTGGTATTTTAGATGCTGATATTACAGGACCTTCTATTCCAAAGGGCTTTGGTGTTCCTGCATATGTTGATGGAACTAATGAGCTTATGTTTCCACAAATTTCAAAGGGTGGAATTGAAATAATGTCTATCAATCTATTATTTGAGGATCCAACTATTCCAGTATTATGGCGTGGTCCTATGATTGGTAGTGCCCTTAAGCAATTTTATTGCGATGTATTATGGGGAGAATTAGATTATTTATTAATCGATATGCCTCCAGGAACTGGTGATGTTGCGATGACATTATATCAATCAGTACCTGTAGATGGTGTAGTTATTGTATCAACACCACAGGATTTAGTTAAGATGATCGTTGGTAAGGCAGTTAATATGTGTAAGCAAATGAACATGAAGATTCTTGGCTTAGTTGAGAATATGAGCTATATGAATTGCCCTTGCTGTGGCGAAAAGCTATATCCATTTGGTGAATCAAAGCTTGAAGAGGTTTCAGAATTCTATAACATCGTTCCATTAGGCTCACTTCCTATCAATCCTGATAGTAATAAGCATGTAGATAATGGTACTGTAGAGGATTTAGATTCTTCATGCATGGAAGATATAGCAAACAAGATAGACGCAATGCTAGAATAATAGGGTGAAATAATGAATAATAAGGATTTAGCAAATTTAATATTTCCAAATATTAATTTAACAATTGAGGATTTAGAAAAAAGATATCCAAAGAGAAATTTACCTGAGGGAGCGATGGTAACTAGATTCGCTCCATCTCCTACAGGCTTTTTACATACTGGTAGCTTATTTACTTCACTTGTATCAGCTAGATTTGCTAAGCAATCTGGGGGAGTATTTTATATTAGACTTGAGGATACAGATACTAAGCGTGAAATTGAAGGCTCAGGTGAGTCTTTAATTAAGCAGCTTGCAGTATTTGATGTTATTCCTGATGAGGGTTATTTATCAGATGATAAGGAAATAGGATCTTATGGTCCATATAAGCAATCATCAAGAAGTGAAATATATAATACTGTAATTAAGCACCTACTTGAAATTGGTAGAGCATACCCATGCTTTGCATCTCAGGAGGAGCTTGCTGAATTAAGAAAGAAACAGGAAGCATTAAAGGAAATACCAGGCTATTATGGTAAATATGCAATCTATAGAGATTTACCTATAGATGAGGCTATTAAGAGAATTAAGAATGGTGATCCATATATCATCAGATTTAAATCTATGGGTGACCATAATAATAAGGTATCATTCCATGATGAGATAAGAGGAGATCTAGAATTAACTCAAAATGATCAGGATATCGTAATCTTAAAATCAGATGGATTACCTACATATCATTTTGCTCATTTATGTGATGATCACTTTATGCATACAACAGTAGTAACTAGAGGTGAGGAGTGGCTACCTAGCTTACCTATCCACCTTGAATTATTTGATACTCTAGGCTTTGAGCGTCCTAAATATGCTCATTTCCCAGTTATTATGAAGGTTGAGGATGGTAATAGAAGAAAGCTTTCTAAGAGAAAGGATGCTGAGGCAGCATGCTCATATTTCTTAGAAAAGGGTTATCCAAAATATGGATTCATCGAATATCTACTTACTATTGCTAATTCAAATTACGAGGCTTGGAGAAATCTTAATTTAGATAAATCTCCATATGATTTCAAGCTTACATTCGATAAGATGTCACTTGATGGTGCTTTATTCGATTTAGAAAAGGTTGAATCAATTTCTAAGGAGAGAATGGCTTATCGTAAGGCATCTGATCTAGAGATGGAAGTAGAAACATGGGCAAAGGAGTATGATACTAATTTCTACAATAAGATAGTTAAGAATAGAGAATTCCTAACTCAAATCTTAAATATCGAAAGAGAAAAGGAAAACCCAAGAAAGGATTATGCTAAATATTCTGATATTTACCCAATAATTTCTTTCTTCTATGATGATGTATATAATGAAATAGATAAGAATACACTTGATTGGACAGTAATGAAATCAAAGAGCGAATTCAAAGGGGTAGATAAATCTATAGTAAAGGAATTACTAACAGAATATATGTCTTCATACAATGTAGATGTAGATGAGGATACATGGTTTGGTAATCTAAAGGCTATAGCTGAAAAATATAAATTTACTTCTGATAGAAAAGCATATAAGGCTAACCCAAATGACTTCAATGGTCAGGTAGGAGACGCAGCAGGATTCTTAAGATTATGTCTTGCTGGTAGAAAAAATACACCTAATATTTATTACGTACAAAAAATATTAGGTAAGGAAAAGGTATTTAATAGAATAAATTCTATTATAAGTAAATTTTAACTTGCAAAATAAGTAAATTATGGTATCATTATATGTGCGTGGTCATAATACGCATATATAATAGCCTTGGCCTGTTGGTGAAACGGTTAACACATCGCCCTCTCAAGGCGACATTCATGGGTTCGAATCCCATACAGGTCACCATTTGATTCGAATGCGAACACTTTATTAAGTTGTTCGCTTTTTTTGTTTATTGAGTCAGTATTATTACAAATGATAATTATATGTCTATCCTCAGTAATAATTACTTGCTTTAAAATAGAATTAAATAATACTT
>JAEELU010000130.1 GCA_016282815.1 Acholeplasmatales bacterium | reverse complement strand
TTAATTTAAGTATTAAATCGGGTCAAACTATAGGTATTATAGGTGGAACTGGTGCTTCTAAAACTACTTTAGTTAACTTAATTTCAAGATTATATGATGTTACAAATGGTGAGCTTTTAGTTGGTGGAAAGAATGTAAAGGAATATGATTTAAAGACTTTAAGAGACCAGGTTTCAGTAGTTTTACAAAAGAATGTATTATTCTCAGGAACAATTGCTGAAAACCTAAGATGGGGTAATAAGGAAGCTACAGATGAAGAGCTTATGAGAGTTTGTGATATCGCTTGTGCATCTGAATTTATCAAGAGATTTCCTGAGGGCTTAAATACTCATATTGAACAAGGTGGTACAAATGTGTCTGGTGGTCAAAAGCAAAGACTATGTATCGCAAGAGCCCTACTTAAAAATCCAAAGATTTTAATTCTAGATGATTCAACATCTGCCGTAGATACTAAGACAGATGCTGTAATTAGAAAGGGCTTAAAATCTGATTTACCAGATACAACAAAAATTATTATTGCTCAAAGATTATCATCAGTTGAAAATGCTGATTTAGTAGTAGTTATGGATAATGGTAAGATTGATGGTATCGGTACTAATGAAGAATTACTTGCTAATAACGAGATTTATAAGGAAGTTTATAATATCCAAATGAGCAATCAAAAGGAGGGTGAATAATATGGCTGGTCCAGGAAGAGGCGGAATAAAGGCTAAAATGGATAAGAATTCATTTAAGACCCTTCTAAAATTATTAAAATATTTATTTAAATATTATAAGTGGCAAATGATTATAGTATTTATTTTACTTACACTCGTTGCCCTTTCTACAACTGCAGGCTCTGTATTCTTACCTATGATTATCAATACTGTAAGCTACACAGACCCTGAAACTAAGATTACAATTATTTATTCTTTTGAACAAATTAAGGATAGCTTAGTTACTATTGGAATTGCCTTAGGTTCAGTTTATGTTATTGGTATTATTTGTTCATTAATATATACTCAAATAATGGCTAAGGTTGGTCAAGGCTTCTTATATAAATTAAGATGCGATATGTTTAATAAGATGGAATCACTTCCAATTTCATATTTTGATAGAAATGCTCATGGTGACATTATGTCAAGATATACAAATGATGTTGATGCAGTAAGACAATTTATTACTCAAACTCTACTTCAAGCATATCAAGCAATCTTCACTATTGTTTTTGTAACATTTATGATGATTTTCTATTCAGCATGGCTAGCACTTGTTGCCTTTATTGGTGTATTTGTTGCTACAAAGATTATTAAGCATATTGGTGGAAATTCAGCTAAATACTTTATGAAGCAACAAATATCAACTGGTAAGGTTGAAGGCTTCATTGAAGAGATGATGAATGGTCAAAAGGTTGTTAAGGTATTTAATCATGAAGAAGAGTCAAAACTTCAATTTGATGAGCTTAATGATCAATTATATGATGATGCTAAAAAAGCAAATTATTATGGTAATATTTTAATGCCTATCTTAAATAATTTTGGTAATTTACTATATATTATTATTACAATAGTAGGTATCGTACTATTCGGCTTTAATGTATGGAATTTATCACTTGGTAGAGTATTTGATCCTACATATCAATATGTAGGTATCGCTGTAATTGTTGCCTTCTTAGGTATGACAAAGCAGTTCAATCAAACTATCGCAAATGTCAGCCAGCAAATGTCAATGATTGCGATGGCAATGGCTGGCGCTAACCGTATATTTAGTATGATGGATCAGGTTAATGAAACAGATGATGGCTATGTTACTTTAGTTAATTGTAATATTGATGAAAATGGAAATATTACAGAAACTAATGAAAGAACTCATCATTGGGCTTGGAAATATCAGCATAAGACAGTTGATAAGCTTGAATATATAGAGCTTAAGGGGGATATTTTACTTGATAATGTTGATTTCGGTTATTATCCAGATAAATTAGTTTTACATAATATTGATATTTATGCTCATCCAGGTCAACAAATCGCTTTAGTAGGTGCGACTGGTGCTGGTAAGACAACTATCACAAACCTAATTAATAGATTCTATGATATGGCTGATGGTAAGGTTAGATATGATGGTATTAACATCAATAAAATTAAGAAGGATGATTTAAGAAGATCTCTTGCTATAGTTTTACAAGAAACTAACCTATTTACTGGAACAGTTATGGAAAATATTAGATATGGTAGACTTGATGCTACTGATGAGGAAGTAATAGAGGCTGCCAAGCTTGCTAACGCTTATGATTTTATAACTAGACTTCCAGATGGCTTTAATACAATGCTTACTCATAATGGTGCTAACCTATCACAAGGTCAACGTCAGTTAATCGCAATTGCAAGAGCTGCTTGTGCTGATGCACCTGTTATGATACTTGATGAGGCAACATCATCAATTGATACGAGAACTGAGGCTTTAGTTCAAAAGGGTATGGATAAGCTAATGGAGGGAAGAACAACATTTGTTATCGCCCATAGATTATCTACAGTTAGAAATTCAGATTGTATCATGGTTTTAGATCAAGGAAGAATCATTGAACGTGGAACCCATGATGATTTAATTGCTCAAAAGGGTACATATTATCAATTATATACAGGGGCCTTCGAACTTGAATAATTATAGCTTTTTAGATAAATATAAATTATTTATTGTAGATTATGATGGAACTGTTTTAGATTCTATGCGAATGTGGGATAAGCTGATTTCAAGTTTTGTAAAAGATGAAGGTGTTATAACTGATATTGATGTAGATAAGGTTGTTATTAAACAAACAAGCGTTGAAACTCTAAATTATTTACATGAAACATTCTTTAATAATATTTCTAAAGAAGATTTAGAAAATAGATTATTTAATTATGTTAAGAAAAGCTATATTAAGCAGGAGCTTAAACCAAATGCTATTAAGCTTTTAGATGAATTTGCAAAAAGAGGAAAGATAATACTTTTTTCAGCAACTGCTAACTATTTACTTAACGCTTCATTTGAAAAGAATAATGTTAATAAATATTTTAAAAATGTTTATTCAGCAAGCGATTTAAAAACTACTAAGCTTGATGGTTCAGGCTATGAGCTAGTATGTGGTCTTGAAAATTATAAGACTGAAGAGGCTTTAGTAGTTGAAGATGCTATATATGCAATTGAAGGAGCTAAGAGTAAAAACTTTGATTGCTTAGCCATCTATGACTTTCAAAAAAGCTGGGAAGAAATTAAAAAATTAGCTGATTATAATTTAGATTTAGTTAATCTAGATTAGCTAATATTTAGATACTTTACAATGATATTAAAATTTAGTATAATTTATTAGGTTAAATGTGTTGATACCATCCGTAGTAGAAATGACAGATTTTAGAGAGTTATCGTTTGGTGAAAGATAATAGAAGTCCTCTACTTGAATCAATGGTGAAGCTGATAGGAGGATAAGTCCTATTCGTATTCCTGCGTTAAAGGTTAATTGAGTGCTATATTTTCATAAATATAGAACTAAGGTGGTACCGCGGATATTTTCGTCCTTAGAATTAAATTTCTAAGGACTTTTTTTATTAGGAGGATAAAATGAAGGATTATAAGGAAACCCTATATATGGGTAAAACTAATTTTGAAATGAGAGGTAATTTAACAAATAAAGAGCCTTTAATTCAAAAGAAGTGGGAAGATATCGACCTTTATAATAAGGTTATTAAGAAAAATGAAGGAAAAAGAGAATATACATTACATGATGGACCTCCATATGCAAATGGTGATATCCATCTAGGACATGCCTTAAATAAGATTTTAAAGGATTTTGTTGTAAGATATTACAACATGAATGGCTATAAGTCTGTTTATATTCCTGGTTGGGATACACATGGTCTACCTATTGAAAATGCACTTCAAAAGGCTGGCGTATCAAGAAAGGATAAGCCAATTGTTGAATTTAGAAAGCTTTGTGAAGAATATGCATATAAGCAAGTAGAACGTCAAAAGGTTGGTTTTAAGAGACTAGGTGTATTAGGTGATTTTGATAATCCATATATTACACTTACAAAGGATTTTGAAGCTGATCAAATTAGAGTATTTGCTAAAATGGCAGAAAAGGGCTTAATTTATAAAGGATTAAAGCCAGTTTATTGGTCACCATCATCAGAATCAGCACTAGCTGAGGCTGAAATCGAATATAAGGATATTACATCTAAGGCAATTTACTTTAAGTTCCCATTAGTAGATGCTGAAGGTGATTTTAAAGATGCATCTTATATGATTTGGACAACTACACCTTGGACACTTCCTTGTAACTTAGCTGTTGCGGCTGGTCCAGTAGTTGAATATGTATTATTTGAATCAAATAAGGGTAAGATGGTTTGTGCTGCAGATTTATTACCATCACTTTCTAAGAAATTAGGCTTAGAGGATGTTAAAGAAATTTGCCATGTTAAGGGTACTGATTTATTAAAGTTTAAATATAAGCACCCTCTATATGATAGAGTATCTCCAACAATCAATGCTGATTATGTAACAACAACTGATGGTACTGGTTTTGTTCATATCGCTCCAGGCTATGGTGAAGAGGACTATATCGCTGGTAAGCAATATGGCCTAGATATTATGGTTGCTGTAGATTCTAAGGGTTATCAAACAAAGGAAGCTGGAAAATATGAAGGCTTATTCTATGATGAATCTGAAGATGTAATTATTGAAGATTTAAAGAATTGTGGCTCATTATTATTACTTGATCCAATTGTTCACTCATATCCTCATGACTGGAGAACTAAAAAGCCAGTTATCTTTAGAGCAACTCCACAATGGTTTGCATCTATTGATCCAATTAAGGATGAAATTCTAAATGCTATTAAGAATGTTAATTGGAATCCTAAATGGGGTGAAATTAGAATTTCTAATATGATTAAGGATAGACATGATTGGTGTATTTCACGTCAAAGAGCTTGGGGTGTACCTATTCCAGTATTCTATGCAGAAGATGGTACTGAAATTTTAGACCAAAAGGTACTTGCTCATGTTGCTGATTTATTTAGCAAGTATGGCTCAAATATTTGGTTTGAAAAGACTGCTAAGGAATTACTTCCAGAAGGCTATACAAATGAGCATTCTCCAAATGGTAAATTCACAAAAGAAAATGATATCATGGATGTATGGTTCGATTCAGGATCATCATATATGCTATTAAATAGAAGAGGTCTAAATTATCCTTGTGACCTTTATTTAGAAGGTTCTGACCAATATAGAGGTTGGTTTAACTCATCTATTATTACAGCTGTAGCTACAACTGGTACTGCACCATATAAGGCAGTAGTATCTCATGGATTTACACTTGATGGTCAAGGTAGAAAGATGTCTAAGTCTTTAGGTAATACAGTTGACCCAATCAAGGTATGTAATACATCAGGTGCAGATATCCTACGTTTATGGGTTGCATCAGTAGAATATAGAGCTGATATGCCACTTTCTCAAGATATCTTAAAACAAGTATCAGAAAGCTATAGAAAAATTAGAAATACAATTAAATTCTTATTAACTAATACTTCTGATTTTGATCCATCAAAGGCTCTACCTTATGAAAAATTAGAAGAAGTTGATAAATATATGTATATCAAGCTACAAAAGTTCATTAAGTCTGTAAAAGGACATTATGAAACATTTGATTTTGGTGAAGTATATAGAGAATTAAATGCCTATATTACAAATACTTTATCTCAATTCTATCTAGATTTTACAAAGGATATCTTATATATTGAAGATCCAGAATCTAATAAGAGATTATCAGTTCAAACTGTATTTGCTGCTATCTTAGATGCTTTAATTAAATTATTAACACCAATTCTTCCTCATACAATGAGTGAAGCATATGATCAAGTTCCATATAAGACTGCAGAGGATGTATATCTAACAGATATGCCAGTTGCAGATGAAAAATTAGATGAGGCATTAGAAGCTAAATTCGATAAATTTATGGAATATAGAGATCAAATTTTAAAGGCTTTAGAAGAAGCAAGAGCAGCTAAGGTAATTGGTAAGAGCTTCAATGCTAAATTAACTGTTACATTAGATGCTGAAGCTAAGAAAATCTTTGAACCAATCAAGGATTCTGCAGCTCAATTGTTAATTGTTTCTC
>JAEELU010000129.1 GCA_016282815.1 Acholeplasmatales bacterium | reverse complement strand
GATAGTATCATATTTAAAATCAGCAAGAGTAAAGAATACCTTTGCCATCATAAATTTAATTGAATCCTTTGTGTTATACATATTCATCACCACCTAAAATTATACAAAATATTCGAAAAAACGTCAAATTTTGTCGAAAGTTGTCATATAAAACGCTTCTTTTAGTGGTTTTATTATGCAATAATTTAAACAAGGAAAGCGAGGAGACTTAAAATGAAATTAAAAGGAGTTTTATGTTTTTTAGGCGTTGGAATATTAGGTCTTGCTGCATGCCAAAATAGTGGTGCGGCTACATCTGAATCAGTAAGTCAATCGACATCAACACCAACTAATACACCATCATCAAGTGCTGTAGAGCCTAGTCAATCTACAAGCTTTGTGAATAACGATAGTGAGGCTACTATATTTTTAGCAGGTGATTCAACTGTTAAAACATATACTGATAAGCAGTATATTGGTGGTTGGGGTCAATATTTGGATTTATTCCTAGATGATAATATAACAGTAAAGAACTGTGCGCAGGGTGGAAGAAGTTCTAGATCATTTATAAATGAAGGAAGATTATATGATAACGAGGGAAGTACTTATACATTTAGTGAAAATGGTGGTAATTCAATCGGTGATGAAATAAAGGCTGGAGATTATTTATTTATCCAATTTGGTCATAATGATGATGATACAAAGGCAGCTAACTCTTTAGCGGAAAGAATGGTGCCACTTGGTGAGCCAGTAAATGGTATTTATCCAACTACACCAGGTACTAAAACAACAATTGTAAAGCAAGGTGGTAGTGCAACTGAAGCTTCAGTAAGCAGTACCGTAAAAACAAAGATGGCTGATTATAGCAGTGTTTTAACTAGCTATTTAGCAAATTCAGTTTCTAAGTATGGAAATGATTATTATGAATATTCTAGTGGTGGAACATATAAGTGGTTCCTAAAGCAATATATTGATTTTGCTAGATCAAAGGGTGCAACACCAGTTTTAGTTACACCAGTTGCTAGAGTATCATTTAATACTGATGGTACACTTAAGAGTGGTCCTGGACTACATGGTACTGATTTCGCATATGTAAAGGCAGTTAGACAGCTAGCAAACGAAGAGAACTGTCTACTAATTGATTTATTTGAGGACACAAAGAATATGCTTGAAACACTTACTCAAAGTGAAGCAAATTACATTATGGCCTTAAAGGATTCATCAGGCTCTAATAGCAATAGTGGCGATTGGCCTCAGGGATTTGATACTGAGTACGGTAAAGCTACTAAAGAAGCTACACATTATAATAAATTTGGTGCATACCTAACAGCAGGAAAGGTGGCAGAGCACTTAAAGGCATTTGTTTCTGAGAATGCTAAGGGAAAGGAAAATGAGGCAATTTCTTTTACCCATTCCATTCTTACCACACCCGAGAGCTATATAGCTCATTCAAACCTAATGCATAAGGAAACAGCTAATAAGTTATATAATATGTTCTCCTCTATTAATGTTAAGGATCCAAGCTTTAGCTATCCTGATCCTGCAATAGTTACTAATAAGATAACAGAAATGGTTACAAACTTCCCTACCGTAACTCAAGAAAATTATCTACAAGTAAAAGAAGCATGTGAAGCTATTAGGGCAAAATTTGTATTAATTAACGTTGACGATTTAAGTCAGGTTACTAACATAGATTCACTAACAGAATACGAGGAAGAGGTAAGATTACTTGAGGTAGCTAATAAGCCTGTTCCAACAGAGGTAATTGTATTTGATCCATCCGGTTTATCTCAAGCAGAAAATGATAATATAACTTCTGAAGTAGTATTAAATGGTGTTAAGATTGTAGGAGCAACAGGTAAGGCTATCACTGTAATGCCTGGTGTAAAATTCGAATATAATGAAGAAGAATACACAACAACAAAATCATTATCTATGGGTGGTGCTGCAACATTTGGAACAAATAGATATTTAGAAATAACTACTACAAAGACTGCATCAATCACAGTTGTTGCTAAATCAACAGGCTCTGATGATAGAATTGTTAAGATGGTTACAGCATCTAAACAGGAGGTAGATACATTTGATGCAAAAGGCACAATATCTATCACAACAAAGAATAACATCGAAGCAGGAACATATCAGCTAGGTTCAGCTAATAAGGGTGTATACATATACGCAATTATAATTGAATACTTCGATTAAGAGGCTTAGGCCTCTTTTTTTCTTGCTATAGCTTAAAGCTATACCAAACTATTGATTTTTTATATTTTATAGTTGTATATTATAAATATATAATATAAACAAGTGACTAGCACTGATATATTCTGGAGGTATTATTATGAAAATAGAAGAGATATTAAACAAAAAAAGAACATTATCGTTTGAGGTATTCCCTCCTAAAAAATACGATGAGGAAATAGACAAGCTATTTGATACAATAAGAGAATTAAAAACATTTAATCCAGATTTTATATCAGTAACATATGGTGCTGGTGGTACAAATCGTAAAAGTAACGCAGAAATCGCTGCTTATATTAAATCACTTGGTGTTGAGCCTCTTGCCCATTTAACAGGTGGACCATCAACATACGAGGATATTGATAGTATCGCCGCTGATTTAAAGGAAAAGAATATAGAAAATATCCTAGCATTAAGAGGAGATAAGCCTCTTGATTATAATGATGACTATTGTAAGGTATTTAAGCACGCTACAGATTTAATGACATATTTAGGTAAATATGATTTTAGCTTAGCTGGTGCTTGTTACCCAGAGGGACACATAGAATCTGAATCATTATATGATGATTTACAATACATGAAGAAGAAGGAGGAATGTGGTGCTAAATTCTTTATCACTCAGATATTTTATGATAATGAATATTATTATCGTTTAGTAAATGAAGCGAGAAAGATAGGTATTAAATCACCAATCATTCCTGGTATAATGCCACTATTATCACCTAAGAGCATTAAAAGAATAAAGGAAATGTGTGGTTCTACAATTCCTTTAGGATTTAGAAATATGCTAGAGGTGTATAAGGATAATCCTAAGGTATTTAGAGAAATTGGTATTAATTATGCGGTATACCAAATAATGGATTTAATTGCTAAGGGAGCTCCAGGTATTCATTTATATGTTATGAATAATGCTATTACAGCTAAGGAAATTATTTCGAGGTTAGAAAATGTCTTCAGTGAATTATTCAAAGCTAATTAATATTACATATTCATATTTGGATTATCATAATATCCCTCATACAGAGGAATTAGATAAAAGGATTAAGGAAGCTCTAGATGAGGTAATAGCCTTAAGCCAATTTAAGTATATTTATCAGGAATTTGATTATAATCTAGATTTTATAAACAATAATATTGCGTATCAGCTATTTCTAAAGGATACTACTAAATACTATTTAGTTTTAATGACATTAGGAAAAAGAATAGATGATAGAATTAAATATTATTCAAAAATAGATTTAACAAAAATGTATATATTCGATAGTGCATCAAGTGCTTATTTAGAATATATGTCTGATGAATATGAAAATAGCTTTGAATCACCTAGAACCTATAGATTTTCTCCTGGATATCAGGGAACATCTACTGATGATTTAAAGGAGATATTTAAGTATTTAAAGCCAGAGTCAATTGGTGTTAGAATATTAGATTCAAATCTAATGGTTCCACAAAAGACGATGTGTGGTCTTATTGGCTTTGGAGTAGAAAGAAAAAAAGCCTGTGGTAATTGTGTACTAAAGGAAAAATGCTTATACATTAAGGAGGGTAGAACGTGCTACTAGATGAATTAGGAAAAAAGATATTATTATTTGATGGTGGTATGGGTAGTGAGATAGAAAAAATAGGATTATCTCATTTAATACCTGAGGATTTAAATATAACTCATAGTGAGGAAATAAAGAATATTCATAAATCATATTCTAATTCTGATATTATTACTACTAATACATTTGGTTTATCAAGACTAAAGTATAAGGGTACATATGATATTAAGGAATTAGCTATTAAGGCTATAGATAATGCTAGATCTACTGGTAAGCTAGTGTTCTTTGATATTGGCCCTACTGGTAAAATGCTAAAGCCATTAGGGGATTTAGAATTTGATGATTGCTATAACAATTATAAGGAAATAGTAGAAATAACTAGGGATTTAGTTGATGGATATATATTAGAGACATTTTCTGATTTATATGAAATAAAGGCCGCTATACTTGCAGTTAAGGAAAATAGTGATAAGCCTGTATTCGCTACTATGACATTTGATTCATCACAAAGAACCCTAACAGGATCAACACCAGAAATAGTAATTAATACCCTTGAGGGATTAGGTGTAGATTGCCTTGGTGTTAACTGCTCACTTGGTCCTAAGGAATTAAAGCCTATTATTGAGAAGTTTATAGATAATGCTCATAAGCCAATTATTATTCAACCAAATAGAGGCTTACCAAAGCTTAAGAATGGTAAAACATATTATGATTTATCATTTGAAGAATTTGATGAATATATGAAGCTTTATGTTGAGATGGGTGTATCAGTAATTGGTGGTTGCTGCGGTACTAATCCTGAATTTATTAATGGTATTAGTAAATATAAGGGATTAAGGGTTAATAGAAAGGAAGTAGGCTATAAAACAATTATTAATTCACAATCAGTTTTAGTTGAAATAAACAATGTACTTGTTTGTGGAGAAAGATTAAATCCTACTGGAAAGAAAAAGCTAAAGCAGGCTCTAATTGATGGAAATTATGATTATCTTGTTGAGGAAGCAATTAAGCAAGCTGAGGCAGGAGCTAATTTACTAGATTTAAATGTTGGTGTACCTAAAATAGATGAGGTAACAACAATGCACAATGCTATCGTTAAGGTACAGGAGTATTGTGATTTACCTATTCAGATTGATTCATCTAACAAGGATGCTATAGAGATTGCATTAAGATACTATAATGGCGTTCCTCTAATAAATAGTGTTAACGGTGAAAAGGAAGTAATGGATAGAGTATTCCCTCTTGCTAAAAAATATGGTGCGGTTGTATTAGGCTTAGCTCTAGATGAAAATGGAGTACCTAAAACTGCTGAGGAGCGCTTTGAAATAGCTAAAAGAATTATTGAATATGCTAAATCATATGGAATTCCTAAGGAAAAGATTATGATTGATACACTTGTTTTAACAGCAAGTGCTGAGCAGGATTTAGTAAAGGAAACATTAAAGGGTCTATCTTTAGTAAGAACATTAGGTGTTAAAACAGCACTAGGTGTATCAAATGTTTCATTTGGTTTACCTAATAGAGGCCTATTAAACAAAACATTCCTATCACTTGCGATGTATGCAGGATTAAATATGCCTATCATGAATCCACTTGATACAGAAATGATGAATGCGATTAAGGCATATAATGTATTACTTGCAATAGATAAGGGAAGTAATGAATATATTAATGCATTCCAGGATGCTGATAACCAGGTTATAAGTGCTACACCACAATCATTAACATTGTATGATGCAGTAAAAAAAGGCCTAAAGCCTGAAATAAAGAATTTAACATTAAAGGAATTAGAAGCTAACGATCCTATATTTGTTATTAATGAAATACTTATTAAAGCATTAAGTGATGTAGGATCATTATACGAAAAGGGTAAGCTATTCTTACCTCAGCTAATATCCGCAGCTGAAGCAGCTAAGGAGGCTTTTGCTGTAATAAGTGAGAAATTCCCTAAATCAGAAAAGAAAAAGGCCACTATTGTGATGGCTACTGTCAAGGGTGATGTTCATGATATCGGTAAGAATATATGTAAGGTTGTACTTGAATCATATGGATATGATGTAATTGATTTAGGAAAGGATACACCAATAGAGAAGGTAGTAGAGGCAGATAATAAATATCATCCTTTCGCTATTGGTTTATCAGCACTAATGACAACCACTGTATTATCTATGGAGGATACAATTAAAGCCTTACGTAAAAATAATACAAAAGCCAAGATATTCGTTGGCGGTGCGGTAGTAACAGAAAATATCGCAAAGGAAATTAATGCAGACTATTATTCTAAGGACGCATTAAGTTTAGTAAATATGATGGAGGAATTATTAAATGAAAAAAATTAAAATATTAGCAAGCTTTGCTTTAGTTGTTTTAACAGCATTTGGTCTTGCTTCATGCGGAAATGGTACTAGCCAGTCCACTTCAACAACAAAAACAGTAGAGCCAGCAAGCTCAAGTAGTCAATCATCTCAAAGCAGTTCAGCTAGCTCAAGCTCAAGTGCTTCTTTATCAAATTCTAGTTCAATTAATTACACATTAAAGGTTATTGATATTGATGGAGAAGAATTACTTAATAGAAATATAACTACTACCGATAAGAATTCATTATTTAGCTATATTGATGATAATCTTACAGTAACATATACTACAGGTAATACAGGTCATTATATTACATCACTTGAAGAATCAGTAGTAGATCCTAGTTACTTTTTAGCATTATATGAAAATGGTCAAATGTCAAGTGTTGGTGTAGATGGAATTGTACTTGATGATGGTGATGAAATTGTATTTAAGAATGAGTGCTGGAATACAGTAGAATCAGGTTATGGAACTAAGACAGCAACTGATATTAAGGTTGATCAAATCATTTATTCCACATATAAGAAAATGAAGGAAATATATAAGGATTCAGCATATATCCCTTATGATTTATTATTTGGCTATAGTGCTCTTGATTATTTAGAATATTCTATCCACTCAGATTATATTTTCCCAGATGCAATAAAGGCAACTTATAATAATGTATCATATGATAATTTAACAATAGGTGATACATTTAAAACTGCAGTTGCTTTATATGCTTTAGATAAGGATTTAACTGCAATCAAGAGCTACATTCAGCAATCTAATTTTGATTTAACTGAACCTTTTGTTGAAACAAGTGCAGTATATTTAGCTGATATTATGCATACATTT
>JAEELU010000128.1 GCA_016282815.1 Acholeplasmatales bacterium | reverse complement strand
TTTATTTAATGAGCTTAAGCTTGATGTATTAGTTTGTGGCCATTACCAGTTTAATAATCAATCAAGAAGAGTACAGGAAAAATGTGGCTTTAAGCATTATAAGTATTCAGATGATTTAAGTAATATAGTCTATGAAAAAATTGATGGCTGGGAATCATTATTATTTAATAAATCCTATGAAACAAATGATCCAAGCATAATACTAAGAATGAATGTGGATAGAATACATACAACGACTCTTGGATATGAAAGAATTGGAAGAGTATTAAATTATAACGATAATATCGATTATATAAAAAATGCCATTAGTAATTATAAATCTACTATAATTAAAAATGGCAAGAATTATTATATTGAATATGATAATGTTATTATTTGTGTAAATAGTAAAAGCTATTCAGTAATAACTGTAAAAAGAAAAAAATAAATGGCTTAAGCCATTTATAATTCGAAGATTATTTCCTTTAAATCTTCTTCGTTAAATACATATTTTTTATTGCAGAAATTACATGTGATTTCTGCTTTTTTATCCTCTTTTAGAATAGCCTCAAGCTCAACCTTACCTAATGACTTTAGGCCCTTTTTGAAGCGTTCCTTACTACAGTTACATTCGTATTTTAATTCCTTTGTTTCAAGTAGCTCATAATCTCCATCAGTAATCTCATTTATGATATCGATAGGAGTATAGCCCTCCTTGATCATTTCTGTAGTAGGCTTTAGATTCTTAAGCTTATTTTCAAGCTTAGTAATATATTCATCCTTACAGCCTGGCATTACCTGGATTAGGAATCCACCCGCAGCGAGTATTTCATTATTTTCAGGATTGATTGATACACCTAAGCCAACAGCAGAAGGGATTTGTTCTGATTTAGCAAAATAATAGCTAAAATCATTAGCAATATCACCTGATACTATTTCACTTGTAGAAGAGAAGGTATCACGCATATGTAAATCCTTGATAACCTCTATTTCACCAAAGCCTACAGCCTTAGTAATATTAACTGTACCATCATTATTTTGTAGGAAAACACCAGGATTTACCACATATCCTCTAACCTTACAATCTCTAGCCTCAACAGTCATTTTACCTATTGGTCCATCACCCTTAACAAATATATTTAGTGTTTCACCTGATTTATATGTTGCAGACATAATAGATGAAATTGTTAAAAGTCTACCAAACGCATCAGCACTAGATGGCCACATATTAAAAATATCCTTAGCATGCTTTACCATATCTGTAGTAATAGCAGCATATATTCTCATTGATTGATTCATGCAATAAGCCTTTTGTAAATAATCCATTAAAATCACCTTAGGTATTATAGCACAAAATTATTTATAAATATAAAAATATTTAAAAAAAAGAAAATTAATGATATAATATCATTATGTTTTAGGCGGTGAATGAGATGTATTTGGGTGTTACTCCCTTTAGAAGATTTGCAATATATTTAATAGACATAGGATTAATATACATTGTAGCTTCACTGATTTTATTAGGAGTATTATATTTATTTGGCTATAACTTTGAAAGATATAACCAGTTATCAAATAACATAAGTACATATTATTTAGATCTTCTCATTGGAAAAAGTAATTATTTAGTATCCCAGGAGGGATTAAATGAGGTATATGAATTCATTGGATTATACTATATAAGAGAAGGTATAAGGCTATTAATAATGCTAGTGTTAACTATTGTTTATTTAGTTATTTTACCATATTTCTTTAATTACCAAACATTGGGTAGGTTAGCTACTAATTCAAAGGTAATCGATAATAAAAATATCGATGGCAAGCTATCAATAGGTAAGCTAGTTTTAAGAGAAATAGTAGGAACATTTTTATTCTATTCAGTACTACCATTTGTTGGATTTATATCTATGATACTTGCTATAGCAACAGGAAAAAGCTTAGTTGATAGGGTGTCAAACACATCAATGGTTATAAAGGATAAAATACCTGTAAATGAAGAATTTAATGCAAATTTCTTCACTAATAAGGAAGAATATGATGAATATAGTCACGAATCTGATGATAGTGATAGTAGCTATCAGGAGCCAGAAGATGCAAAGAAGGATTACATCGATGAAGAGCCTAAGGATGTTAGTGATGAAAATATAGAAGATGATGATGGATATAGGGTGATATAGTGCGTTTTATTATAATTAAAAATGGAGTTTACAATTATGATACTATTAGAGAGGTTATACAGCCTCTTTTAGGTAATAATATCAAAATGGAAAACGATGAATCAAATATAATAATTTATCATAGCTACTCAGATGAAGAGGAAATAAGGAATATGCTTATGGCCTTAGAGGTAGAGTTGATGGTAAATATGTATGCATATTTATCATCAGATAGCTTAGATGATAGGCTTTCTGAGGAATTAGAAATTGGAAAAATTCTTATTGATTATATACCACATGGCGTGTATAATTTAAAGGAAGCTATTTTGGCGTGTGATATTGTGCCTAGCAAGGAAAAAATATTAAGCTATATTCTTAAGTATACAGGTATTAATGAGGAGTTCATTAGAGACTTTGCAATGTGTGATTTAAACGTTTCTAAGGCTGGTAAGGCAATGAATTTCCATAGGAATACAATGATCTATAAGCTTGACAAATTAGCTAGTGTTTCAGGCTTCGATTTAAGACACTTTAGAGATGCGTATATATTATATACCCTTATAGGTAACAAGTGAAAATTGTGCAAATTGCACATATAAAAACGCTTTAATATTTTATATAATAGTTTTGAGAAGTCAGGAGGTTTTTTATATGGCTACTTTAGATTTAATTAATATTAACAAGATTTATCCTAATGGTGTTCAGGCAGTTTTTGATTTCAACCTACACATTGATGAGCAGGAATTCATTATCTTCGTTGGACCATCAGGATGCGGAAAGTCAACAACATTAAGAATGATTGCTGGACTTGAGGATATTTCATCAGGTGATTTATTAATTGATGGAGTTAAAATGAATAATGTCAGTCCTAAAGACCGTGGTATAGCAATGGTTTTCCAAAGCTATGCGTTATATCCACATATGACTGTTTATAATAATATGGCATTCAGCTTACAATTACGTCGTATGTCAAGAGAGGAAATTGCTCAGCGTGTTGCTACTGCAGCTAAGATCTTAGGTCTTGAGCCATTCCTATCTCGTTATCCACGTCAATTATCTGGTGGTCAGTGCCAGAGAGTTGCACTAGGTCGTGCTATCGTTCAACAAGCAGGAGTATTCCTACTAGATGAGCCTCTATCTAACCTAGATGCTAAGCTACGTGTTACAATGCGTGGTGAGTTAACTAAGCTTC
>JAEELU010000127.1 GCA_016282815.1 Acholeplasmatales bacterium | reverse complement strand
CTAAATGTATATTTATAATTATCATCACTTGATTTTGTTGGATTAGATTTAGAGTATGAAGGTGTATCTCCTTCTTTTACTCTTTGAGTATCAAGTACTGTATTATCATAATCTTTAAAGACAACATCAAAATAAACATCCTCTTTTGATGTTGATGTTGTAGTAGATGATTGTGTTTCAGTTGTGCTTGATGTAGTAGGTACTATTTGTGAAGTACTTGTAGTTGTTGGAACTACTTGACTTGAAGTTGTTTTAGTGGGTGTAACATTACTACTTGCAGTTGGAGTACTTTGTTTTGTAGAACTACTACTTGACACTACACTTGTAGATGTATTCATATTTGCAGGTGTTGATGCAGTTGTTGGTGCATCATTCTTTCCTGTACTTGTGCCTTGACTATTATTAGACGCACATGACGCTAAAAATAATATTGATATCAATAATATTGATGCAATAAACATTATCTTTCTTTTCATGCTCTTCATCTTCTTTCTTCTGTTTTTCTTTAAAATCGTACTATTATATAATAATTATATCGGTTTTACCGATAGAATGCAATATCGCTTAAACCGATATATTATAATCACTTTGGTGATATTAATGTACTTACGAAGGTTAAAAGATTTAAGAGAAGATTGTGATTATACACAAAAATATATTGCTAGTTTGTTGAAAATATCTCAAAATAGTTATTCAGATATAGAACGAGGTATCACCAATTTATCAATAGATGCACTAGTAATACTTGCTAAACTATATAATGTAACTACTGATTACATACTTGAATTAGATACAAAAAAATAGAAGCATCACAATTTATTGATTTGCTTCTATTTTTTTGTATTTTAATTATCTTAATTTAAGAATATTTTCTTTATACTTTCGTAATTACCAAAGATTACTATATTATCATTTTCCTTAATTACAGTATCCTTAGTTACCTTAACAGGCATTTCGTTTCTCTTAAGCATTATAACATTTAGGTTATATACAGTCTTAATTTCAGATTCGAATAATCTTTTATCCCTTAATATATCAGGAAGCTTATGTATTTCTATTTCAGCCATCGCATCAGTTCCATAGTTATCGATAAGATCAATAACATTCTCCTTGATTTGAGATACCTCTTCCACATCATTAACATCAACCTTATAAGTAAATAAATCCTTAATTGATTGCTTACTTCCAAATACTACTAGCTCATCATGAGCTTGAATAACTGTATCCTTAGTTATTTCGATTGTTCTATTCTTTCTCTTTAGCATTAATACATTAATATTATATTGAGCCTTTAAATTTGATTCCATCAATGTTTTATTGGCTAAAACCTCTGGTACATTATTAAGATAGATTTCTACTATTGCATCAGTATTATATGAATCAAGCATTGTTAAAGTATTTTCATGCTTGTTACTATAAAATATCTTTCTAGCGAATGAAATAGTTATCTTTTCAATTAGCTTAGCAATAGGTGGA
Source organism: Acholeplasmatales bacterium (assembly GCA_016282815.1). Classification (GTDB taxonomy): domain Bacteria; phylum Bacillota_I; class Bacilli_A; order Acholeplasmatales; family Anaeroplasmataceae; genus Anaeroplasma. The sequence continues at coordinate 6,009 of JAEELU010000127.1, read as the reverse complement.
ATCTTAGTAAATACTATGAAGCCTACTGCAGCACTTAGAATAATAATAGTTCTTATCATTAGCTCGTGTGAATATTCACTTGATGAAACATTACCAATCAAGTTAATAATGAATGATAGGATGATTACATTGAAAATTGTTCCTGTAATCATACATACTATACCAAGTCTACGTCTTTTCTTATCTGTTGTTACTATTTCAGCCTCACTTGTTGTAAAGCCTGAGCATGTAACAAGTGATATTACCTGGAATTTTGCCTTTTCCTTAGTTAATCCTGTTATTCTAAATAGAATAATAAAGAATTCAATTGTATATATGTATAAAACTATCGCTATCGCAATAGCTAATATTGAAGCTACTAAATTCATGATACTACCTCATTTCTAAACATACATAATGATAACATATTTTATTGATATTTTATAAACAAAATAACATGTAAAATGGTAAATATGTTATATTATCTCCATAATCTAATGGTTTCGATTTAATATAATAACTTTCTTTTATTCTTTTTGAAAATTTTTTCCTAAATGTTTCTATTGATGCATTTGATGATACTTTGTTTGATTTTACTTCTATTGGTATTATTTTACCATTTTTAGAGATGATAAAATCAATTTCATAATTTGTTTCTTTATCATCATCTTTTTTCTCTTTCCATGAATAATAAAACGGTTCATAACCACTAGCACATATTGACTGAGCACATGCATTTTCATATAGCATGCCCAAATTTGTGTGTAGTTTGTCAAGTATTAAACGTTGATATACATCATTATCTTCCATTCTTTCACTAGAATATATAATTGAAGTAAATAGCCCAACATCAGAAAAATATAATTTGAATTTTGTTTCATCCTTGCCTAGTACAAATTCACTACTAGGATCATTACACCTAAATACAGGAATCACCATTTTAGATTCAATTAACTTATCTAATGTATTTTTAAAAAGAATTGAATCAGCTCTTTCATCTACTGAAGACACTAAGAATCTTGTAGAATGCTTAGATAGCATTGAAGGTATTTCCTTCCAAACAAGTGAGCATATTGTTCCATATTTGTTGTCTATTTTTTTCAAATCTTCTTCGTATAGATTTACAATCCTTTTCTTTATTTTATCTACTTCATAATAATCTTTTGTTTCAACATATTTTGCAACTGCTTGAGGCATACCACCAATTGACAAATACATTCTAAAATGCTTTATAAGTTGTTGATGACTATCTAGAGATGGTTTTTTTCTAGAACTATAGTAGTTACGTAATGTATCTGCTTCAAAATTCAATCCTAATGCCCATAAAAATTCCTCATAATCCATTGGATACATTTCAATTGATTCTTCTTCAGATGGAATTAAAATTCCTTGAGTATTTTCCTTTATAGATACCAACGAACCAGTTTCAATAAAATAATATCTACCATCAGCAACCAAATGCTTTATTGCTTGTCTTGCAATAGGTAGAAATTGTATCTCATCAAAAATAATCAAGCTTCCATTTGGTAAAGGTGACATGCCTAATTGTAAAAAGAATTCACTATAAAAATCATCTATATTATCAAGGTTTTTAAAAACTCCGCTATACTTTTCAGCGTTTTTTGAAAAATCAATGGTTTTGTAAGCTACAAATTCATTTTTGCCAAGTTCCTCAGCTACCGTTGTTTTCCCAATACGTCTTGCACCCTCAATTAATAAGGCGTGTTTTGCTTCTGATTCTTCTTTCCATTTTAATAATTTGTCATATATTTTTCTTTTAAACATGATTGCATCACCTTCTATGATAATTATAGCATAACTAAGCCATTATTCAAGTGTGATTTGCAAAAATCGGAAAGTTTTATATACCATAATTTGCAAAAATCGGAAAGTTTTATATACCAAAATTTGCAAAAATCGGAAAGTTTTTCATATTTTATAGCAATAGAAAAGGATTTGAAATCAATCAAATCCTACATTTTATTAATATCTATTGATATATCTCTTTATTTCCCAATCAGATACATGTCTTCTAAATTCATTCCACTCGATTGTCTTAGCTTCAATGATTTTCGTAGTAATATGCTCACCCATAGCATCCTGAATTAGCTTATCCTTCTTAAATGCTAATACTGCATCATATAGGCTTGCAGGAAGTGAATCAACACCGATTGCTTCACGCTCCTCGTCAGTCATTGCATATAGGTTATCATAAATAGGCTCTCTCTTTGTACAGTTACCCTCAACACCATCTAAGCCTGCAGCTAAAATTGCAGCGATAGCTAAATATGGGTTTGCAGCAACATCAACTGATCTAACCTCAGTTCTAGTCTTCATACCACGAGCTGCAGGAATTCTAATCATTGTTGAACGATTTGAATCACTCCATGAAATATAGCATGGTGCTTCATAGCCTGGAACGATTCTCTTATATGAATTAACGATTGGGTTTGTGATTAAACAGAAGCCCTTAGCGTGATCTAGAATACCAGAAATCCACTTATTTGCTACCTCAGATAGCTGATTAGGTGTTTTCTCATCATAGAATGCATTCTTACCATCCTTAGTTAATAAAGAACAGTTAACATGCATACCACTACCATTGATACCCTCAACTGGCTTTGGCATAAATGTTGCGTGTAGGCCATGACGTCTTGCGATATTCTTAACAACTAGCTTAAATGTTTGAACATTATCACAAGCCTCTACTGCTGAATCAAACTTGAAGTTGATTTCATGCTGACCATTTGAAACCTCATGGTGAGCAGCTTCAATAGTGAAGCCAATCTTTTGTAATTCTAATACGATGTCTCTACGACAATCCTCAGCGCTATCAACTGGTGCTAAATCGAAATATCCACCATGGTCATTGAACTCTAGTGTTGGAGCGCCCTTTTCATTTAATTTAAATAGGAAGAATTCAGGCTCAACACCACAGTTAAATGCCTTATAGCCAAGCTTATTCATTCTTTCTATGTTTCTCTTTAATACTCCTCTAGGATCTCCTTCGAATGGAATGTGCTCTCCATCCTTTCCTCCTGGACGGTAAACATCACAAATAAATCTTGCAACCTTACCATATGCTGTGTTTTCCCAGCTTAATACTAAGAATGTATCTAGGTCAGGATGTAAAAACATATCTGCCTCATAAATTCTTACGAATCCCTCAATTGATGAACCATCAAACATAACCTGATTAGATAAAGCATCATCTAATCTTGATACAGGGATTTCAACGTTCTTTAACATACCTAGCATATCAGTAAACATCATACGGATATATCTGATGTTTTCCTCCTTAACGATACGACGTATGTCATCCTTTGTGTAACTACTCATTTTGTTTCCTCTTTTCTATATATTTGTTTAGATTTAATAAAAAATAAAGCATAGTGGTCCCCCACTACGCTACATTGCAAATTAATTATTAAATCTGAGCCCCATTGCTCAAAACAATAATACTAAAATAATATGCCTTTGTCAATCTAAATCGCTACTATTCTATGAATTTATTCGTTATACTTCTCTTTAAATACATTTCCGCAACTACACCTGATAAAATACCTGTTCCAAGTGATAAAAGCATTATAAACGGAAGGTAATAAACTACAGCGCCTGTTCCAAGTATCCACATTGCTGCAAGTATCTGTCCTGTAGCGTGAAATATAGCTCCTATAGCACTTACTCCTACAGGTGTAAATAACTTAATTCTAACAAATAGGAACATTCCTATAAATGCTAATAATCCACCTGCTATACTCATCGCAAACTGTGGTCCTAAAAATGTACCTCTAAGAAGTGATGCTAAAAATATTCTTAATAGCTGAACTAAGAAGGCTTCTCCTGATTTAAATTCATAAAGCATTATTAAAATTATTACATTAGCTAAACCAAGCTTTACTCCAGGAATCCAAATAGGAATAAATGATTCAACTATACTTAATATTATTGCCATAGCTAAAAGCATGGCAATTATTACCCATCTTTTAACTATTGACATCTATTCTTTTACCTATCCTTATATATATTTTATTAGGGAGGCAGGTAATCATTTCATTAAGGCTACTCTTTTCACCCTCATGAACACATATTTGATTATCACAGCCACTTTCCTCTACATGTACCCTACCATTTTTAATTACAATAACCATTTTAGAGATATCGCCCTCTACTGTTATCCTATCATTCTTTTCAAGTGGTACAGAATATAACACCTTATCCTGATGATATATATTAACATAAGGCACATCACCATAGCTATTTCTCATAAAGACAAAAATAAAAAGAGAAACAATACCAGCTAAAATAATAAATATTAAGATAATATCATTTCTTCTTTTCAATTTTGATCAACTCCAGTACTATTTGTTCTTTTTATAAGTACTTATTCCGTTCTTATATAATATTAGATCTAATTCTTTATTTTTAGCAAATTCAATCGCCTTAGATTCTTCCATAGAAAATATCGCAGTTGAATAGGCATCTAATAAGCCATTATCGATATTTCCAATTACACTAATTGAATCATAATTATTTGATGGATATCCAGTAAATGGATTAATTAGATGATGATATCTTACACCATCAATCATCATATTTTGATGCTTACCATTTGATGTTGCGATACCCATATTTATAGCATCAAAGCTTTCCATATAGCCACTTTCATATGGCTTAGTGATTTTAACATTAATAGATATATCACCAATATAAACACTTGATGAGCCATAATCTAAATAATATTTAGTAATATTGTGATCATTTAGGTATTTACGTGTCCATTCAAGTGCATAGCCCTTTACTACTCCACCTAAATCAATATTACCATCACCATTTATCTTAACTAAATTACCATTAATTTCTATAGATGTATTATTAATGATATTTAGCTCATTATCTATTTCATCCTTTGATAATATTCTCTTTTCCTTAATGGCATCCTTCCATTTATGATTTAATCTACCCATATATGGATTAAAATAGCCATCAGTATCACTAATAAGATTATTAGAATAAACAATGATATCCTTTAGGGTATCACTTACCTCAAGCTCTCTTTTAATATTTAAATCATAAACACTATTATTAGTTCCATTTGAAGAGAAATCATTTGTGTCCCTAGATATTTCATTTAATTTTCTTTTTATTGCATTATAGCTATCCTCGTATCCATCCTGATAAAAAACAATATTTGCGTATGTATCAAATACATTAATTGGTACACATTCGTAATATTTATTTGTATTACAAGATGTCATCAAAAATGTTAATACGAAGAATAAACTAATTGTTAGTATCCTTTTCATTTTTCTTACCAAAGAAATTTATAAAGCCCTTTGTGAATAAATCATATTTTTCAAATAATAAATATACCATTACTGTGATAGCTGCACTAAATAAACCGATAGAGAAGCCGGCAACTACATCAGTGAAATAATGCATACCCATTACAAGTCTTGAGAACATTACAAGTGGTATTATTACTACTGTACCTGCAAGAGCTGTATATTTTAACCAATTTTGTTTCTTATTCTTAAATAAATAATATGTAATATATGGATAAATAAACGCAACTGTAGCGGAATGGCCTGAAGGGAATGATGATTCTTTATCAACCATCCATCTCATTTCCTCTAGTGGTCTTTCTCTATTAAACATAGATTTAAATACTACATTTAATGTAGCCTCTAATAAGAAGCCAAATACATATAATATTAAGCCTCTATCTATACCAGTATAAACTATACCAATTACACCAATTACTATAGCTACATATAAATATCCAAATTCTGTAATTATTCTAAATAAATAGTATATAAATCCACCATTAGATCCTCTCATTTGATATACAGAGTCTCTAACGCTGTTATCAAATGCTGTCTCACCATGATTTAAGAATACTATTAATGATATTGCAAGAAATAGTAGTGCAGAAGCTACTGCTACTGCTATTGATATTATTAATTCCTTTTTTCTCATAAAAATCTCCTAAAATCTCTTTGTAAATATTAGGTATACTATTCCATGAAT
>JAEELU010000126.1 GCA_016282815.1 Acholeplasmatales bacterium | reverse complement strand
ATGTAAAAGCAAATGGTGAAACAACAATAGCTCAAGAAGGTCAATTATGGATTAGATATAAGAAAAACATTTGGCAAAACACTGCAAGTGCAAATGGTTGGGCATTCTACTATTACGGAACTGGAAATGTTGAAGAAGGATTAAATCTAAATAGCCTTCCTGCAAATCTAAATGATGCGATTAACGAAGTAGTTAATAGAATCACAAGTACTGGAGAAATCGTATATTTAGTTACAGAAGAAACATTAAATCAAAGAAATGGCGCTCCATATTTAGCTAGTGGTCAGATCCATGCATCAAAAGAAGAAGCAACAGTAGGTAAAGCGGGCACAACTTTTGTATCCTCAGCAAAATATGATGGAGATAAGGATATCTATAAAAATACGATTAAAGTTCAAAATGGAACTAATGAAAGTGTTGAATATGCGCTTGTAACAAATATGCAAGTGATAGTTGAGCCATCAACTAGAATATTCTATAAATATGTAAATGAAGGTGATTGGGTTGAACTTTCATTGGAAGATGGTAAAAGCTTATCTGAATTAATGCCAAATCAAGCTACAGGCTTTTACAGATTTAGAGAATATGGTAGTAGTGGTATTAGTGAATATGATGTTTATTATGATAGAGAAACACCACTAGTAGATGTTGAAGTCGGAAATGACCCACAAGTTCTTGATGGATCTATACTATCATATTCTGGTGAAACATTTACTATCAAGAAAATACAGGATGCCGATGATTTAGCATATGTTGCAATTTATTCTTATCCAAATAAATCATTAGTAAATGTTTTATATGCATCAGATTTAACTCCAAAAGATGCAAATGCACAGCCTTTTAAATTACAAGATAAGAATTATTATGTTCAAGTTGGTGATCGTTCAGGTAATAATGTTTTATATACAGTGTTATTATCACAAACATCACTTGATGTACAAGTATATGAAAATGACTCTAATACAAATATAATCGTTAAAGTATTAGATAGACAAGAAAATGAAATCTATTCATACGAAATATACTTAAATGAAAATCTAGTAACAACAGAATTTGAAGAAATAAAGGTATTAAGGGATCCAGGTATCTATAGAATAGTAGTAAAAGATATCTATGGTAATGAAGTAAATAAAACAATCGAATTTGCTTCTAGAACTCCAGAAATTAATTGGTATTATTTAAGTAATGATTCTTATATAAAATATGATCCTGATAAGATTGTAAATATGATAATCAAACCAGATCCAAATAGTGCTAGAATTTCGAATGTATATACAGCAGCAATGCTAAAATTAACATTTGTATCACAAGTTGGTGATGACTTAATCAAGTTTGAAATGCTTGATATAGATGCAAAAGATTATTCATATATTGATGCAACTTCGACTATAACAATTAATAGTCTTATTGGATTTAAGCTTCGTGTATGGTTTGAGGGAACTCCTGAAAATGATCGTACATATATTGTAACAGTAGATAATGAGCCTCCAACAGTTGGTGCTTCATTTATTGGAACATCATTTAATTATCATACTGAAAGAGATAACTCAGATAAAATAATAAGTACTTCTACATTTGAGTATTTAAATATAGATGATAAGAATGATGGAGATATTCTTACAGTTGATAATTTAGCATTCGATGAAGCTTCAGCAGCTGAAACAACCTTCACAGATGGTGCAGTAATAAGAGGTGGACATATCGTTCTAACATTTACTGATCCATCAGAAATAGGTAAATATACTATTGCCAAAGATGGTCAAACAATAGCAGTTGATCCTGATTCAGAAGGAAGGCTTATACTAAATAGTTATGGAGATTATGTTGTTACAGTCTCTGATAAGCTAGGTAACACTAGAGTATTTAGATTTACTAATACTAATGATCCAATTGCTGTAGCGACAATTGATGATGTAGTATTAAAAGAAAAAGAAGAACAATTTGGTTCAGGAGATGTATTATTAAAGCTATTATATCAAGGTGAAGCAAGAATTCTTGTTAAAACTGATACTGATATTAAAACATATATATTTAAATATGATGGCTCAAATCTTACATATGGCTTTTATGTATGTAAGGTTGAAAAAGTTGATGATGGCTCAGGAAATATAAATGATAGAAAAACAGCTGTATATCAAGAAAACCCAGACTTTAAGTTTGATTTATTATCTGATGAAGTTATAGAAAATCGTGAATATGATGTTATAACAACTGATGATTATCTTATTAAAGTTATAAAGGTTGAAGGTAAGCCAGTATTAAAATTTGTGACTACAGAGAAGGAAATCCATCTTGAAATGTCATATAATGCTGGTAAGACAGTATTACCAAGTTATTATATCGTTTCACTTTCTAAAGAAGCACCTGCAATAAGATTATTAAGAGATGGTGTAGAAATTGAAATTACAGAAGGATCAAAATATACATATATTTCTGAAACTCTTACTATTGATCCAAATGTAAATCAAAACATCATTAAAATTGAAGTGGCTTATTCAAAAACTCCAAACTTTGGTAAGCTAGAAACAATATATGATGGTAGCAACTTCTCAACATTCTTAGAAGGAACCGAAAATGGCTTTTATAAGATAGTGGTTACAAACAAATATAATAATCAAACTGAATATATTATAGTGAAGGTTGATTCATTTGAAACAATTGTTGAAGTAACTTATAAGGATGCTTCAACAAGAGAATTCTTAACAAATGAAAATCCAATATATTCAAACTCACTTATTACATTTAATGTATATAGTGAACATGCTTCATTTGAAATTGATGGTGAAAAATTCGAAGGAATATATGATGCAGGTGTAATTACCCTAGAAATCTATAAAGAGGGCGAACATAGAGTAAGGATTATCGGTGGAAATGAAGTAACTGAAGACTATGTTATAGTTATAGGTACAAATCAAGATTTCACATTCAAAGAAGAATGGTTGACTGGTTATAACGAGGAGGCATTATCAAGAAGCCAAGCCTACACTAATCAGCCACTAACACCAGTAATCGATGATGAAATAAAATATGTATCATATAAATATGGTTATAATGATCTTGTAGTATTGTATGATGTAATGTCTGAAGAAAAGATTGATGATCAAAACAAATTAACAAATACTATAGGTCAAGATGGTATCGGTGATTATATTGTATACTTTACAAATATTTATGGTGATACGGTAAATAAAGTAGTTCATTTTAGAAATGTTGCCCAACTTTCATTAAGTAGAAAAACTACAAATTCTGGAAATGATTTTGAAGTTTATCTACTTGATAAAGCTCTTGTTGATAATTTCTATTCAAATAATATTTTAAGATTTGAGACAACAAGTACAAAGTATTTATTTACTATAGATGGAGTTTCTATATCACTTGAAGGTGGTAAAATACTAGAATTTGGTAATTCAAGCGGTAATGGTTCATTTGAATATCAAATAAATTTCTTGGATGAATATGGTAACTATGTTGATTTTAAAGCTGAGCTTTATAGAGATGATGTAGTAATTGATTCATCTCAAATGAGAGAAATAGAAATTAGTAATAGTAAGTACACTAAAGATGATGTAATAATCACATTTGATGATAATCTTAATGCAACAGTTAGCTTTAATGATGGAGAAAAGAAAAAATACGAATCAGGCACAAAGTTCTATAGAGATGGAAAATATGAATTTATAGTAGAAGATATAGCTGGTAACAGAAATACTTATGTTATAAATCATAAGAGTATGAACCATTATACACTAAAAAATGTTACAACAGATCAATCAATAATTACAGATGGTGTAATAAATGATTCAACAGTAATGTTTAGTGCAACAGATGATTCAAAAATTGTAAGTGTATTCAAAAATGGACAAAAGATGAATGATTATACAAGTAATTCATTTACAACTACAGCTCATTGGGAAGTAATCATTGAAGACTCTATTGGAAATCAATCATACGATTCTTTCTACCTTATTAATAATGCTTTAGTTTCATTTGAATATACAGCTCCATATGACTTTGAAATCACTGAGGTTTGGTTAATAAAGAGTAAGGATAATAAAGAATTATTAAACTTACACGGACAAACAATTAAGTTAGATAAAGACGGTGATTATTCCGTAGTAGCATCTAATACTAAATCTGCTACAACAATGAATTTCTCAGTCACAATAGATACAACACCTCCAACAGCAACATTAAATGGTGTTGAAGATGGTGGTATAACAGCAAGAAAAGTTTCAATAAAAGGTTTAAAATCTGGAGATGTTGTTGAGATTTATAAAAATGGTACATTAATGAGCACAACTGATGTTTCAGCTTCAAATACAGCACCAGAAATTGAAACAGGTGGTAATTATAGAATTGTCATCAAGAGTGTTTCAGGAGCACAAATAGAATATAATTTTACAAGAAAGCAAATTGCAAATGTGGCAACAAGTGTGTTTGTTATAATCGCATGTATAGCTGCAATTGCGGGAATTACAATCGGTCTTTTATATCATACAAAGTTAAAGAACGATTCTGAAAAATAGGTGATAGTATGCTTATTCCTGCATATTATTATATAAAAAAATAAATTTTAAAAAGGAGATGTGTTTTTATGTTTAACGTAATTTTAGCAGTAACAGAAAAGGAATTAAAACAAGTAGTACAACCTCTACTAGATGTACTTGGTGTAATAGTACCAATACTTTTAGGTGTAGTAGGTTCATTAGGTGCCCTATGGGTAATTTTCTTAGGTGTAAAATATGCCAAGGCTGAGGACCCACAGGACCATGAAAAAGCTAGAAATAGCTTAAAGAATGCAATTATTGGTTTCGTACTTATTTTCGTATTACTAATCGCGTTACAAATTGGTGTAGGTGTATTCACACAATGGTACAGACAGGCACCAAGTGATTATCCAGCAATGACTCAGTAATATTGTGAAAAGTATAATTCTTAAAAAATTATTATACTGCCTTATTTTAGTGTCATCTATTTTATCATTATTCATTCTTTCTAGCTGTACACCTAACATGGGAGTATTTGATAAAGAAGATAAAAATTTTGGTTTTGATGATTACTATTCATCATTTGGTGATATCGTTGGTAAATATGAAGAAAACAATAATTTTACCGATGATAGCTATGATATTGAGAAATCAATTACTAATGAAAATATAATGGAGTTTCTAGAATGGGAGGATGGCGCTAAAAAGGTAGAATTTAGACAATATGTCTATATTGTCATTCCTTTTGAACGCGATTTGAAAATTGAAAGTCTAGCATTATATATTGCTAGCAATTCTACGGAACCAAGAAATGTTGAATTAGAATTTAGTTTATTCTATTTCAAAGATAGTGATAGCTGTCCTGAGGATAATAAGCTTAAAAAGCAATCAGATCCAGACACTAAAACTGAAGATGGCAAAGAAGTTGTAATAGAATATGGTGATCCTAAAAAAGACGATAGAATCGCCTATTCCACTTTGAATGTAAATCATACTTTTGAAGATGTATATTTTGAAAACTTTCATCAAACAACAACTGGGGACTCATATGTAAGTGATAACTGTTTACTTGCTAAAGAGGATAGTTATTTATATATTAGAGTTGAAAATAATTCGGCTTTAAATAGAAATATGACTCCTATTTCGATTTCATTCATGAATTTGCTCGTTAGAGCTATTTAAGGAGGTGCCTAAATGTTTAATTGGGTATGGGACCTTTTATATGGTATATCAAAATCAATATTCTCTATTATTGATGGATTACTTTCATGTGCAAACATGCTTTGTGGTATTGAGCCAATAAAGTATCAAGGAACAGAAATGGATTTCATGACCTTCCTACTTCGAAATAAAAATATCTTTTATGGATTTATAGGAGCAGTAATGGTAGGTATCGTATTAGTTGTAATTTTTGCAGTTTTTGCGATAATAAGATCAATTTCTAGCGAAAAGGAAAACATGACTCCAGCTCAAATTTATATTAAGGTTGGAAAAACATTGTTAACATTCATATTTATCCCTGCAGCTATGGCAATTCTTATTTACTTTACTAATGTACTTATGCAAACATTGTATAAAACTACACTTGGTGGATCACCAGATGGTCTTGGTAGATTCCTAGCTGGTGCATTCGGTCAAGGTGCAAGAAAAGGTGGAATACCTGAAAACTTCTATTTAAGTTCTGAGTTTGATTACACATCAACTAGTAGTATGAAGGATTATGTTAATTTAAAGGAATATGATTTCTTCTTTAGCTGGATTGGTGGTATAGCTATTTTACTTGCACTTGCATCATCATTATTAATGTTCGTTGACCGTGCAATATCTATAGTAATATTATTTATAGCTGCTCCTATATCTTTATCAACAGCAGTTATCGATGATGGTCAAAGATTTAAATTATGGAGAGATCAGTTCCTGGTTAAATTCCTAACCGGATACGGATGTATTATAGGTCTAAATATTTATGCTTTAGTTATAGCTGCGATTACATCAGATAATTTAATATTCTTCGAAAATGGTACAATAAATAACTTAATGAAGATTGCAATTATTGTAGGTGGCGCTGTGTCTATGAATAGACTTATGGCTTTAGTTGGTAACTTAGTTTCTCAAGGTGCTGGTTCTAATGAGCTTAGAGATAACGCAATTGCAACAGCACAAGCAAAAGGCATTATGACTCGTGCATTATTTGCACCATTTAAAGCAACAAGAAGTGCAGCCAATTTCGTAAGAGATAGTAGACAATTCGGTTTTGGTAGTGCAGTAGGTCAAAGATTAGGATTTAATACAGATAGAAGCTATGGTAAGATGAGTAATATTCAAAAAGCTCAAACTCATCAAAACTTAGTTGAAAGTGAAAAGTATAAACGTTCACTAGGTGATAAGAACAACAAGAAGGTTGAAAGTGCAATCCAAGGTCCAAATAACGGCGGCGGAGGCGGAAATGGCGGTGCTGGTGCTGCAATTGGTGGAAGCAAGAATATTAATCCTCAAGGAAAAGGTAATGCCAACAACAATATTGGAAATAAGATGATTGAAATGAACATTCTTGACAAAAACGGTAAGAAGAAGGAGTAGAAATAAAGTATGAGAATAATACCTAAAACAGCGAAGATTAAAATTCAATTCTTTAAAAATATTTCAATTCCTGACATCATAATTGCCTTATCAGTTTTAGGATTAGTTGTATTACTAATTCTAACTAATATCGGTTTTGTTAGATTTATACTAATAGGTATGTTACTTATTATTGCAATCGGATTGTTTTTACCATTTGAAGGACAAAGATTTTATATTTTCATTGTACAAGCAGTAAAATATGTTTTTAGTGTTAAAAAATATTCAAAGGATAACACTAAAGCACAAACAAATATTGATAACTATTTACCATTTAAAAGTATCAGAGACGGCTATATAGAGTATGCTGAATATTCCGCTGGTGTATTACAAATTGATCCAAGAGAATTTGGTTTACTTTCTGAATATAGACAGGATCAAATGATTGATGAAAACTTTGGTAGAATAATTAGAGAAATTGCAGATAAAACTAAAGCTTCATTAGTAAAAATTGATCGTAAGCTAAGCTTCGAACAATATATAAAATATGAAGAGCAAAAAAAGAATAATTTACAAGTTTTATTTGAAAAAGATGAATTAACAGAAGATGAATTAAATGCGAGAGTCGCTATAATTAACGATAGAATTCGTGCTTATTCAGAATTAACAAATGATAATCCTGTTATAAAACCATTCTATTATTTAGTAGTATATGACCGTAATACAAAGGTCATAAGTGAAATATTAAACAACGCAATAAATACATTCCAAAATATTGGAATGACTTCTCATATCCTTAATTCTAAGGAATTAGCTATATTCTTAAAGTATAACTATACTTCTCATTTTAATGAAAAGGATATAGAAATGCTTGCTGATGAGGAATTAATGAGTTGGGTTTGTCCACATACTGTTGAATTTAAACCACGTTCAACATATGTTGATGGTGAGGAATGCTTTACATTTACAGTTAGGAATTTCCCAATTTCAGTACTAAATGCGTGGGGATATAAAATATTTAATATTCCTAATACAAAGATAGTTATGAATTTAGCTCCTTATGAGAAGGTTAAAGCAGTTAAGATGCTAGATAGATCTATTCAAGAGCTTGCTGCTCAAACAGAGAATAGCTATAAAGTATCATCATTAATTGATAAACAAACTCACATTGAGACATTGGTTGAAGTTTTAAGAATGCTTCAAAATGATAATGAAACATTATATGGTGTAACATTACATGTCACAATATTCCCAGAAGCAAACCTTTCTAGAGATGCTGTAAGAAATCTTAAGAAGGCTGTAAGAAGAGTATTTACAGAAGATGGTTTTGAATTGGTTGATAATTTCTTCCGTCAAAATGTAGCATTCGTTTCAACAAATCTATCAAGACTTGATTTAATGACTGAATTCCAACGTGCAATTCATTCAAACTCAGTTGCAGCTGTATTCCCATTCGTTATATCAAACATTATGGATGAAACTGGTTGTATCTTAGGTACAGAAAATACTTATCCAGTTGTAGTTGATTTCTTTAAGCGTAATTTTGAAAGAGTTAACTCTAATATGGTAATTATGGGTAAATCAGGTTCAGGTAAGTCATATGCAACTAAGACAATATTAACTCAACTTTGTGCTGAAAACTGTAAGATATTCATTCTAGATCCAGAAAACGAATATCAAATTTTAGCTCAAAACTTAGGTGGTAGATTAATTGATGTTGGTACTGCATCTGAAGGTAGAATTAACCCATTCCATGTTATCACAACACTTGAGGGTGATGAGCTTGGTAGTGAATCAAAGGTTAATAACTTTGCAGTACATCTACAATTCCTAGAGGAATTCTTTAGAGTTGCACTTGATGGTATTTCATCAGATGCTCTTGAATATTTAAATAATGTAATTGTTGACTTATATAAGAAAAAGAAGATTACATCAAAGACAGACTTTTCACAATTAAAAGCAAAGGATTATCCAACATTTGATGACTTATTTGCTTTAATTGACGATAAGCTTTCAAAAGCTAAAGTTGAATATGATGTAACTCAACTTAGAATATTACATAACTACGTTTCAAAATTTGCTGGAGAAGGTAGAAATGCTAACCTTTGGAATGGTGAATCTACACTATCAGTTAAGGAAAACTTTACTGTATTTAATTTCCAATCTCTTTTAGCAAATAAGAACCAGGTTATTGCCAATGCCCAAATGCTTATGGTATTAAAGTGGCTAGACAATGAAATTATTAAAAACCGTGACTTCAATATGAAGCACAATACAAATAGAAAGATAGTTGTTGCAATCGATGAGGCCCATGTATTTATCGATCCTAAATATCCAGTAGCCTTAGACTTTATGTATCAGCTAGCTAAGCGTATCCGTAAGTATAACGGTATGCAAATAGTTATTACACAAAATATTAAAGACTTTGTTGGTAGCGAAGAAATTATTCGTAAGTCTACTGCCATTATTAATGCATGTCAATATTCATTCATATTTGCATTATCTCCAAATGATATGGATGACTTATGTACACTATATGATAAGGCAGGTCAAATTAACGAAGTAGAGCAAGATCAAATAGTTAATAACCCAAGAGGTAATGCATTTATTATTACTTCACCAACAAGTAGAACTAATATTTCAATTATTGCTTCAGAACAGGCAAAGAGACTATTTGGTGAAACGAAATAATATTTAGTTTTGGCCAAATAGTCTTGGCTAATACTAAAATAAAAGAGGTGTTTTTATGGGGAAGTTATTTGATGCCGTAAAAAAGAATTATGATGAGCTTGCAGAATTTCAGAATAAGCAAGAACAAAACTTTATGGTTGAGACTACATATGACAATATTGTTAATAATATTCCAAAGCTAAGTTATTTAAATTTCTTTATTAATCAAGTAGAAAACGATAAGAAATATTATTTTAACTCTGAAGAAAAATATGATAGTTTCATAGAAGAAAACAAGGAAATCTTTTCAAATAATTCTAAGAGTATACCAAAAGCAGAATATGATGGTAATACTGTCATGATTGACGTTAAGGGTGTTGATTATGAAAAAATACTTAATACTCTTGAAGAAAAAATCGGTAAAAGTAAAACAGAAGAGCTTTTAGAGAAGTTTAAAAACTTTACTCCTAGAGAGCCTCAGGTTGTTCATCCTTTCAAGGATTATACTAAAGGTATTGTAAATAATCTTGATGAGCTAAATCTTTCTGAAGAAAAAATGGCTGAATTTAAGGGAGCATTAGAATATGCTTCTGAAGAATTAATCAATAAAAAGCAAGATGAGGATGAAACGGATCATTATATTGACCAGATAAACTCAGTAAGAGAAAGAATCGCTAAATCTTCTATAAAGAAAGTCGCAGAAGAGATTGGCGCTGATAGTGAGAAGGTTGATTCTTTAAAGGATAATATATGGCGTTCGGTTACTTTTAAAACTACTGAAACTGAAGATAAAATGGCTTTGAATTCTTTTCTTTCAGTAAAACCAGAGTATTCTGAGGAATATAAGAAAAAGGTTATAGAGCTTGATAAGCTTATAACTGAAAAAGGCTTGATTCCAAATGGGTTTGCAGGTGAATCAGGTAGTAAGGAATATGGCTTTTTAGATTATTTCGCTAAGGCAGATGAATTAAAAGATGCCCTTTTAAAATACGGAAAGCTTGTCGATAATAATGAAAAAATCGAGGCATTAGAAAATATTACATTAAAGGCAAATGAACTAAAGGATATAACTAATAAATATAATGATGTTTTAGACTTTATAAAGGAAAATTTTGATACATCCAAGATTAGTTTAAATGGTAATGTTTATTCAGGTAGAGTGAAGAGTTCTGATATTGGATTAGAGGGCTTTGCACAAAATCTTCCACAAAGATGGGATTTAAAGAATGCTGCCCCTGGTGTTGTATTAAGTGGTTTTGCTCAGCTTAAAGGTGTAGCAAAGGTTGCAGGCGTAT
>JAEELU010000125.1 GCA_016282815.1 Acholeplasmatales bacterium | reverse complement strand
TACAATAATTGGAGATTACAAAAGAAATTGGGCACAACACCTAATCAATATAGGTATTATGCCCAAATTCCTTCAAATCTTATTTAATTATTTTTTTAATCCACTGTCTACTTGACAAGACTCAGTTCACATAGTGTCCTTATTATTTTTTTCAGTTTTATTATTTTTTACTTCTAACGCAATTGACAATGCTGTACCAACTATATATCCAAGAGCAGATAAAATTGAAATAGCAGTAGATACAGTTTCTCTTAGGTTTCCTAGTCCACCAGATAATATGATATTTACTATTTCTAAAGAAATGATTAATGCAGCAATTGGAATAAATACATATCTTGCCTTGTTAGAAAGAGGCCCTCTACCATTATATATTGAAAGTGCAGATATACCAATTAAACCTTCCAATATTGCGACTGATATGAATAATACTACTAATATAAGCGATATTAAGAAGGCTTCTGTATCAACTGTACTAACAGTAATTAATGATGGAATTATTGATAAGCCCGCAACAAGTCTCATCGCACCCGAAATTAATAAAGCACCACCAGTAAGAAGAAGGATAATTCTTGAAATTTTCTCTTTAGCCCTATTTCCAACCCATTCTTTGAATTTTTCAAATGTTTCCTCATGAGCAAGAAGCTTTCTATCTTTGTCGTATAACGATATAGATTTAACTCTAAGCTTAAATCTTTTTGAATTAACATCAAATTCAGATGGTGTAAGGAAGGCAACAGTAGTAGCTTGCCATACGAATACCCAGGCAATAATATCAAATACCTCGTTTAATACGCTAGTATCTACAAATAGCTCATTAGCTTTAGCTGATACATTAAATACTAATATGGAAATACCTATAGCAAGTAAAATAATAGCTTGAATGAAGAAGAATTTCTTTTCTCTAATGATTGAATAATGATTAAATTCTAAAAAATCATTTAAGCTTTCAAGTAAAATATTTTCATCATAGCCTTCATAATCATTAATTATTAAATTTAACTTGACCTGATAGCCTGGTGGAATAGTAGAAATCTTTTCAACTATAGAAACCATAGCTGGGTCTGAAATAGGATAATTGTTTTTAGCTTCAACATTTAAATCAATTAATTCAGTTGCTTTTTCATATTTAAGAGGAATAGTTACTAACTTGTTTTCCTCGTCAACATCATAATATCTATTTAATAGTTCAAGCTCCTTATGTAGCTCCCTACGCAATTATAACACTTCCTTATAGTAGCATAGTTAATAATGTAGCTGCAGCTTCAGGCACATTAGAAGCAGCAACAAATGTTGTAATAATTTTATATATCATTTCGACAGTAGCAAGACCCATAAGTCCAACACCACCCAATATTATAATAATATCAATAGATGAATCCTTATGCTTCCTAGAATATGAAAATAGCATTAGAAAAGGAATAGCTAAGAAAAGACCAGCTGAATTACCAACTTCAAAGGCATTTAGAGTAAATAATATGGATAGGTCACCGACAACAAAGGTAGCTATTAAACCACCCAGTTCAATCATTGAAATTACCAAGCATAGTATTGATGTAAAGCCTGAGAATGATAATGAATTACGATTTGAATTTTCAAATCTTTCAATTGCTGCTTTAGAACCACCAAGCTTCTTAATTTGTTTTTCTCTACGCTTAAGCCATAATGTTAAAGCGATGAATAAAATATAGATTGGAAGAGGTTTAGTAGTTAAAAATACATTTAAAGCAACAGGAATTATAAATTCACTTTCTGTACCTGCTGATAAGTTAGCAAATACTTTTATATAATATGATGCGATAGCATATAGCATAGGAAGAATAGATAATGCTCTAAATACATAATGCCATTTACCTTGGAAATGCTTTTTAGGATCATACATTACAAAGAAGTAGAATATTGAAAGCATAAGCAAGTCTACGAATACATTGACCTTCAATTTATATCCGAGGGATACATTAACAGCAGCTATATCTATAGTATCAGCACCCAAACTGGTGAATAAAGCAACAACATATCTATAATATAAGAAAATAAGCGCGAGTGCTAATCCGATAGCTGCTGAAGCATAGAATATAATAACTGATTTAATTGTTTTACCTTTATTTAATATTGTTGCGAAGGTTGCGATAATAAATAGAGGAACTGATAGAGTAGAAAAAATCATAAAGAATAATTCCAAACCATCACCTAAAATACCTGTCTTTATTAATCTTGTTGAAAATTCATTTAATGAAACTATTTGGCTTGATGCCATCGCAATCCAAGCTATAATACGTAATGCTCTATATGATAAAGGGCCTCTATATCTAATATCATTTTCATAAAAATAACGATTATTAAGTTTTTTTCTCCTTTTTTCCTTTTTAGTTAAGGTAACAGGAGTCAATTCATCAACATTATCAAGATCATCATGAGGAACCTCTGATTGAATTACTACACCTTTTTCTTCTAAATCAGTAGATTCATTAGCATCATCTTCATTATAATCATTAATATCTTCCATTAATCTCACCCCAAAATAAAATTTAAATATAGTGAATTATAACATATTATAAAAGAAAATTATATATTTTCATAAAACTATATTTGGATTTGAATAAAAATATGCTAAATTATTATTAAATGCTGGAGGAAACATATATGGAATTTAAGGGTAAAGATATAAATGATAACTTCATTAGTAAAATGAAGGAATGTGGTTTTTATGATGATTTATTAGAAATCATAACTAAGGATGGATTAATAGATATATCAGTAGATGATATTAAAGGATTTGAAAATGATGAAATAATAGGATTCATATCTACATCATTTGATGATATCAATACAAATATAAATATTAATTTATTAGCTAATGAAAAGCCAAATAGATGCTTATTAAATATTAATGGTAAAAGTAGCCTAAGGCTTGATGAAATAGATAAGATTATATCTAAGGTTAAAAATAAGTATGATGACATCGATATTACCTTTGGGGCTATTATGGATGATAATCTAAAAACTAATTTTAAGGTTCAGGCTTTATTAACATTTAAACCAAGTATAGAGAATAACGAAGCAGAAAAGCCTATTGAGCATATTAATGTAGAAATAAAGAATGAAACTGATTTAATATATGCCGTAGCATTATTTGTTTCAAAGAATAGAGCATCAATAAATCTAGTTCAGCAGGAATTTACAATTGGCTTTAATAGAACAAGTATTATCTTTGATAAGCTTGAGAACCTTGGTATTTTAAGTAGTAAGGCAGTAGGTAAGCCAAGAGATGTTTTAATTAAGGATGAAGACACACTTAAACGTATAATATATGGTGCTTAATAATATATTATTAAAGATAAAATAACGTCTTTACTTTAAATTAAATAAATAGTATAATACGTATTGTATTTTAAAGGTGGATTCCATCCGTAATATAGATAAAATTTTTAAGAGAGCTATTGGTTGGTGCGAAATAGTAAATTCCTATATTTGAATCAATGGAGGAGCCGGTTTTATGAAATTAGTAGTTTAACCCGTATTACTTACGTTACAAGTATAATTGAGGTGCTATTGTTTATCAATAGAACTAAGGTGGTACCGCGGATTATTTCGTCCTTAGAATTTATTTCTAAGGACTTTTATTTTTGGAGGAGAATAAGATGAAGGATTACAAGGATACCTTATTCATGGGTAAAACAACATTTGAAATGCGTGGTAATTTAAATAATAAAGAACCACAAATTCAAAAGAAGTGGGAAGATATTGACCTATATAATAAGGTAATTAAAAAGAATGAAGGAAAAAGAGAATACACATTACATGATGGCCCACCATACGCTAATGGTGATATTCATTTAGGACATGCATTAAACAAAATATTAAAGGATTTTGTTGTAAGATATAAGAATATGAATGGCTATAAGTCAGTATATATTCCAGGATGGGATACACATGGACTTCCAATTGAGAATGCACTTCAAAAGAGCGGTGTATCAAGAAAGAATAAGCCGATCGTTGAATTTAGACAATTATGTGAGGAATATGCCTATAAACAGGTTGAACGTCAAAAGGTAGGCTTCAAGCGTTTAGGTGTATTAGGTGATTTTGATCATCCATATATCACATTACAGCATGATTTTGAATCAGACCAAATTAAGGTATTTGCTAAAATGGCTGAAAAGGGATTAATCTATAAAGGATTAAAGCCAGTATATTGGTCACCATCATCAGAATCAGCTTTAGCTGAGGCTGAGATTGAATATAAGGATATTACATCTAAGGCTATTTATTTCCTATTCCCATTAGTTGATGGAGATAATGAGCTTAAGGATGCTAAAATCATGGTTTGGACAACTACTCCATGGACACTTCCTTGTAACCTAGCAGTAGCTTCAGGTCCACAAATTGATTATGTAATCTTTGATTCAAATAAGGGTAGATTAATTTGTGCAGCTGATTTAAAGAATATGCTTGTTTCAAAGCTAAATCTAACAGATGTTAAGGATGTTAAATTTATAAAGGGTAATGAATTATTAAATTATCACTATAAGCATCCACTATATGATAGAATTTCACCAGTTATTAACGCTGACTATGTAACTACAACTGATGGTACAGGCTTCGTTCATATCGCTCCAGGCTATGGTGAGGAGGATTACCAGGCTGGTAAGGAATATGGCCTAGATATTATGGTTGCAGTAGATTCTAAGGGTTATCAAACTAAGGAATCAGGTAAATATGAGGGATTATTCTATGATGAATCTGAGGATGTTATCATCGAGGATTTAAAGAACGCAGGCTCATTATTATTACTTGACCCAATTACCCACTCATATCCACATGATTGGAGAACTAAAAAGCCAGTTATCTTTAGAGCAACTCCACAATGGTTCGCATCTATTGACCCAATTAAGGATGATATCCTAAATGCAATTAAGGAAGTTAATTGGAACCCTAAATGGGGTGATATTAGAATTTCTAATATGATTAAGGATAGACATGATTGGTGTATTTCTCGTCAAAGAGCTTGGGGTGTACCTATCCCAGTATTCTATAACGAGGATGGTAGTGAAATATTAGACCAAAAGGTTTTAGCTCATATCGCTGATTTATTTAAAGAGTATGGTTCAAATGTATGGTTTGAGCGTGAGGCTAAGGATTTATTACCAGAGGGCTATACAAATCCAAAGTCACCAAATGGTAAATTCACTAAGGAAAATGATATTATGGACGTATGGTTTGACTCAGGCTCAAGCTATATGCTATTAAATAGACGTGGAATCTCATATCCTGCTGATTTATATTTAGAGGGTAGTGACCAATATAGAGGATGGTTTAACTCATCTATTATCACTGCAGTAGCAACTACAGGTCAAGCACCTTATAGAAATGTAGTATCACATGGCTTCACACTTGATGGTGAAGGTAGAAAGATGAGTAAGTCTTTAGGTAACACTGTAGACCCAATCAAGGTATGTAATGAATCAGGTGCTGATATTTTAAGATTATGGGTTGCATCTGTTGAATACAGAAGCGATATGCCATTATCAAAGGATATCCTTAAGCAGGTATCTGAATCATACCGTAAAATTAGAAACACATTAAGATTCCTTTTAACTAATACAAGTGATTTTAACCCAGCTGACGCATTAAGCTATGATAAGCTTGAGGATGTTGATAAATACATGTTTATCAAGCTTCAAAGATTTATCACTGATATAAAGAATGATTATGATAATTTTGATTTTGGTGAGGTTTATAGAAGAACTAACCAATATATCACAAACACATTATCTCAATTCTATTTAGATTTCACTAAGGATATTCTATATATCGAGGATCCTAAATCTAATAAGAGACTATCAACTCAAACAGTATTTTATGAGATTTTAACTTCATTAATTAAGCTATTATCTCCAATCCTACCTCATACAATGAGTGAGGCTTATGATACATTACCATACAAGAAGTGTGAGGATGTATATCTAGAGGATATGCCTAATCCAGTAGTTGTAGATGAAAAGCTTGAGGCTCAATTTGATAAATTCATGGAATATAGAGATGTTATCCTTAAGAAGCTTGAGGAGGCTCGTAACGAAAAGATTATCGGTAAGAGCTTCAATTCTAAGCTTACAGTTTACCTAGATAAGGAAGCACATGAAATCTTTGATTTAATCAAGGATGATGCTCAACAATTATTAATCGTATCTCAGCTTGAATATCAGGATAGCGATAAATTTGATTGTAAGGTAGAGGCTGCACAAGGAGAAACTTGTGCAAGATGCTGGATGATTGTTCCTCATATTAATGAGGAAGAATTATGCCCAAGATGCCAAAAGATTGTAAATAATAAATAACTAACTTTGACATTGTAGCTAAAAAATGCTAAAATTAATAAAGAGGATGTGAGACGTGTGGATTTTCAACTTTATTTCTTAAAAGAAGGAACAAGAGTATATGAAAAAGCAGATCTTATAACATTATTAAGTGCGACACCTAATATAACCGTTCCAGATATGACTAAAAATACTGGTAAATTTGTTTTTCTATTCCGTCATTCTGTCCTTGATTTTGAGGCTAAAATAATTATTTCTGATAAATCTGTAGTACCTCATCTTGAAAGATTAAATTCAAGATTCTATGATGTAAATGTCTATGTAGAATTTGATGTATTATCACCAAATTATGCAGTAGAAATGTTACTAGATATTGTTCAGGAAATTACCTCTAAATTTGATTTTAAGGTTTATATCGAATCATATGTATATGATGTAAGACCATTTAAGAGAGCTGAAATAATTAAGAATTTCAATTCATGGAAAAGAGCATATGCTGATAAGCATCCAGAGGAGCTATCAAAATTCTGTAAGCTTGATAGTCAATCAATCTCATTAGTATATGGCTACCTACAAAAGAAAAAGAGACTTGAAATTACATTTGATTCATCAAAAATTCAAATTTCTGATTATGTATTCTTACATACAACAAAATCAAGAAGTGCCTTCGTTGCTATAAAATGGGATGGTGAGAAGCAGTTTATCCTACCTCCAGCAGTAGATTTAGTAATGCTAGATGATGGTAAGGTAAATCGTTATATCTCATTATCTGAAATTATGATGAAGGCTGAAAAAATGTTTAAGCCAATCGATGGCTATGGATCAATTCAAATACTTGATCAAAGATGTATAAAGAAGCTTCATAAGCTTTTAGTTAAGGAGAAATTCTCTCCACCATACGTTGAGCTTAAGCAGTTAACATTAGATAAAATAAAGGATATTTAAAAATTTAGCCCATTATTATTAATGGGCTTTAAATATATAAGGAGACTAACTATTTATGGAATATAATAAATATATTGATCATACTAATTTAAAGGCTTTCGCAAGCCTAGAGGATATAGTTAAGCTATGTAGTGAGGCTAATTATTATAAATTTAAATCTGTATGTGTAAATCCTGCATATATTGAAACATGTAAGGAGCTATTAAAGGGTAGCGAGGTATTGATTTGTACTGTAATAGGCTTCCCACTTGGTCAAAATACTACAGATGTTAAAAAGTTTGAGGTAACTGACGCGATAGCTAAGGGTGCTGATGAGGTAGATGTAGTATTAAATGTTGCGGAAATGAAGAATAAGAATTATGATTATATTCTTAATGAGCTAACTGAAATAGTTAAAGCCTCTGATGGAGTATTAGTAAAACTAATACTTGAAACATGCTATCTAACTAAAGAAGAAATAGTTAAAGCTTGCGAGCTTGCAACAAAGGCCGGAATTGATTATGTTAAAACATCTACAGGCTTTGGAACTAGTGGTGCTACTGTTGAGGATGTAAAGCTTATGAAGGAATCTATTTCAGAAAATATGAAGGTTAAGGCCTCTGGCGGTATTAGAACAAAGGAAGATTTCCTAAAAATGATCGAGGCGGGTGCCTCAAGAATAGGAACATCAAATGGTGTTAGCATAATGGAGGGATTCAATGAGTAATATACCTACTCCACATAATCAATGTGATGATAAGAACAAAATTGCAAAGCTAGTATTAATGCCTGGTGATCCATTAAGAGCTAAATATATAGCTGATAATTTTTTAACAGAGGTAGAAACATTCTCTACAGTTAGAAATATTTATGGCTTTACAGGTAAATTTAATGGAAGAAGAGTATCTGTTATGGCATCGGGAATGGGTATGCCATCAATTGGTATTTATGCCTATGAGCTATTTAGCTTCTATGATGTTGATACTATTATTAGAATAGGCTCTGCAGGAAGCTATGATGCCAATTTAGATATCTATGATACAATAGTCGTAAAGGATGCCTATAGCGACTCTACATTTGCTAAGGTTGCCTATGGCTATAAGGCTAAGATAATGAAGCCAACAAAATCTATCAATAATAGAATTAAGAAATGTGCTAAGGATCTAAACATTGAGATCAAAGAGGAAAGAATATATTCATCTGATGTATTCTATTCAACTACACCTGAACGCTGGAAGGAAATAAAGAATAAATATGGTACAATGGCTGTAGAAATGGAGTCATTTGCCCTATTCGCAACTGCCCACGCCTTAGGTAAGAATGCCGCATGTATCCTAACAATTTCTGATTCACTTGTAAGTGATAAAAAAACATCATCTCTTGAAAGAGAAAGAAATCTTAATGATATGATTAAGATTGCCTTAGGAATGACAAAATATTACAAATAATAAATGGCTTAACAAAGCCATTTTATTTTTTGTTAAAATTGTATTTTTAAGGCCTATTTTTTTAATTTTTTCTTATAATTAGAGTAAAATAGACATAATTAAAATAAATAATTTAATTTAATAATTATTATTGAGAAAATCGACTTTTTTTATTGCATTTTTTTGAGCTTAGTCGATTTTTATTTTTAATAAAATAATGCTAATATTTCCATCAGGAAGGAGGATGCCATTTGTATAATTATTTCATGCTCATAGGCTTTGTATGCAAAGAAATTGAGGTCAAAGAGGTTGCTGATGGAAAAAGAGTAGCGAAACTAAATCTTGCCGTAACTAGACCATTTCCTAATGTAGATGGAACAAGAGGAACTGACTATTTTAATATCGCATTATGGGAATTTTTAGCTAATCAGGCAAGTGATTACCTAAAGGTAGGATCTAAGGTTGCAATTAAAGGAAGAATCGCTCCAAAATATGTAACTTTAGATACTGGTGCTAAAATCCAGGTTTGTGAATTAGTCGGTGAAAAGCTTCTAAATGTGACTGATAAGCCTGATTTTTCTGATAATACAGAATCAACAGAAGATAATACTACCGAGGAGAACTAGAAATAGTTCTCTTTTCTTTTATAAAAAGAAAATATTGTTTATTTTTGGCATTTTATAAGTTATAATAATACTTGGGTGATTTTTGTGAAACAATACTTAGATTTATGTAGAACAATTTTAGAAAAGGGAACAAAAAAGGGTGATAGAACTGGTACAGGAACTATCTCTTATTTTGGATATCAAATGAGGTTTGATTTAAGTGAGGGTTTCCCTCTACTTACAACAAAGAGAGTTCATTTAAAAAGTATTATTCACGAGCTTTTATGGTTTATAAAAGGTGATACAAATATAAAATATCTAGTTGATAACGATGTAAGAATTTGGAATGATTGGCCTTACGCTGAATATCAAAAGTCTAGTGAATTTAAAGGTGAAACAATCGAAGAATTCGCTGAAAAGATTAAAGAATCTGATGAATTCGCTAAGAAATGGGGTAACTGTGGACCAATTTATGGTAAGCAGTGGAGAGATTTCGGTGGCGTTGATCAGCTAGAGAATTTAATTCATGATATTAAAACAAATCCAAACAGTAGAAGATTAATTATATCTGCATGGAATCCAACACAGGTACAATCAATGGTTTTACCTCCATGTCATTGCTTTATGCAATTTTATGTAAATGATGGTAAGCTATCATGCCAGCTATATCAAAGATCTGCAGATGTATTCTTAGGTGTACCATTTAATATCGCATCATATGCTTTATTTACTATGATGATTGCTCAGGTATGTGATTTAAAGCCAGGTGTATTCGTACATACATTAGGTGATGCGCATATCTACAATAATTTACTTGACCAGGTAAATTTACAGCTAACAAGAGAGCCTAGAGAGCTACCTACTATGAAGATTAACCCAAATGTTAAATCAATTTATGATTTCAAGTATGAGGACTTCGAATTAGAGAATTATAATCCTCATAAGGGTATTAAGGGTAAGGTGAGCGTATAATGATTAATCTTATCTGGGCTATGGATAAAAACCAGCTTGTAGGAAAGGGAGATAGAATTCCTTGGCATATTAAGGAGGATCTATTATACTACAAGGCTAAAACAAAGGGTAAAACTGTAATAATGGGAGATACTACATATTTCTCATTAAAGGGCTACTATAAGGATAAGCCATTACCATATGGAAAAATATATGTAGCAACAATAGATAAGGGACTAATAATAGATGATAAGCTAAATGATGTTGTAATGATTTACGATATCAATTCATTTTTAGCATCATATACTGATGAGCTTTGGGTTTGTGGTGGAGCTACAATCTATAAGCTTGCACTACCTTATGCAGACTATTTATATATTTCATATGTAAAGGGTGAATACGAAGGAGATAGATATTTCCCACAAATTGATTTTTCTAAATATGAATTAATTTGGGAAAATGATACTGATCAGGTTCGTTACACAACATTTAAGAGGGTGAGATAGTGTACTTTTTATTTATAATATTATTACTTACTGCAGGATATTCTACACTATTTTGGTTCTTTGTAGACTTAAGTAAATATTTTATGTTTTTATGGGTACCTGTAAGCTTTATTTTAGGCTTTATTACCTTTGCATTATATTTATATTTCTATATGCTAATCGCATCTCATACAAGACCAAATAAGCGTCATAAGCATTTCTTACTTAGAAATACAGTATTCTGGTCACTAGTAATCTTCCATGTTAAGGTTACAGTAATTGGTAAGGAAAATATACCAGATGAAACATTTATTGTTTATTCAAACCATAAATCAAATATGGATCCAATATTTATCTATTATGCACTTCATACTGATTCAGTAACTGCAATAGGCAAATCAACATTATTTAAGAATCATTTCATGAAGCTAATAGGTAATACCTTTGGAGCTATACCTCTAAATAGAGAAAATGATAGAGAGGCAGCTAAGGCTATTATTAAAGCCATCGGCGATGTTAAAAAGGGTATGTCTATGATTATTTTCCCTGAGGGTGGAATTAAAACTCGTGATGTAGAGGAAATGGTTAATCTAAGAGCTGGTGCCTATAAGCTTGCTACTAAGAGTGGAGCTAAAATATTACCTTGTGCAATTATCGGCTCTAGTCAAATAAAGAAGAAAAGAAGAATTAAAAGAAAGAATGTTACAGTAATATTCTATAAGCCAATTGATAAGGAAGAATATCAAAAGATGAACACTACTGAAATTGGCTTAATGGTAGAGGATATTATCAATAACGGAATTAAGGGCTACGGTCAAGATGAGCAAAAATAAAATAGTATTTGTAATAGCAATAATAATAGCCTTCCTAGCATTAATTGGAGGCGGAATATTAACTGTAGTTGGTGTAATGATAAATAACACTAATTTATTCTATATTAGCCTTCCATTAATTGGAGCTGCAGTTATTATTTATATTGTCTTATTCATACTTTTATTAATCTTCTTTAAGAAAAAGGAGTGATCTTTTTGGATAAGCTTTGGAAATATTTAATTATTATCGCTACAGCTTTAGGTGTATTTGGCGTAATATTAATTGTTCTATCTACAGTTTTCAATAAAAATCGTATAAGAAAAATGCGTAATCAAATAGAAGAAATATTCAATGATTATGTTAAAAAGCATTTCGATTATAAATTTGAAATTGTGCCAAAGGCAGAATATGATTATATCTTTGAGACTATTAGATTTAGATACTATGTTAAGGTAGTTCCTAATTTTAATAATCAGGAAATAACAGTTAATAACTCTGTTAAATGGCAATTAAGAAAATCATTTAATGATGAATCATTAAGATTTGTAGATGGTATAGAGCCATTAATGAGAATGGAGCTACCAGCAAATGATAATAAGATTAATAAGAAATTATATATAGTGTATCCAAATGCCAGAACATTATTAAAATATATTAATGAATGTGAAATGGAATTTGTGCATCCAGATACAGATGTTTATGGA
Organism: Acholeplasmatales bacterium; assembly: GCA_016282815.1. GTDB lineage: Bacteria > Bacillota_I > Bacilli_A > Acholeplasmatales > Anaeroplasmataceae > Anaeroplasma. The sequence continues at coordinate 6,014 of JAEELU010000125.1, read as the reverse complement.
ACAAACATAATAACATATATTAATTTAAGGGAAAATAGGGATATAATAGAAATCTAATCCCTATTTTTTTGGAGGTTTTATGTACGATTTTACTACTTTAGAGTTTAATAAAATATTAAATACCCTATCAGGCTTTGCTAAAACAAAGTACGCTAAGGATTTAATATTAAACACTAAGCTCGATTATAGCTACAATGCGATAGAGAAAAGACAAAATGAGCTAAAGGAAGCTCATAATTCTATTGTTAAATTTGGAAATTTACCATATGTAGAAATATCAAACATTAAAGAAATAATTAAAAGAAGTACTCAGGGTGGCTTATTATACCCTAATGATTTAAATAATGTAGTAAGATTAATTGATGTTTCTAAGGATGTATTAAATTATACAAACGAATTAGATAGAATGAAGCTTCTATATCCTAATTTAAAGGAATATTTTAATTTAATTACATTGCCTAAAACATTAAAAACAAATATAACACTTGCTATATCACCTCTTGATGATGTACTAGATAATGCATCAAGAGAGCTATTTACAATTAGAAGATCAATTAAATCATTAGAAAATAGATTAAGAGCAAAGCTAAATGAGCTACTTGACTCTAAAATCAATATGCTATCAGAAAGATTGATAGTTGAAAGAGATTTTAAAATGTGTCTTCCTGTTAAAATAGAATATAAGAATACATTTGAGGGTATTATTCATGATGTATCATCATCTAATACTACAGTATATATTGAGCCCAAGGAAGGCTTTGAAATATCTAATCAAATAGAGATATTCAAGGAAAAGGAAAAGAAGGAAATTGAATCTATTCTTAAGAGTCTAACCCTTCTTGTTGCGAGCGAGGCTGATTTATTACTTGCAAACCTAGAAAACCTTACATTATTAGATGTAATCTATGCTAAGGCAGAAATGGGTATTAAAAACGAATATAGCCTAGTTGAAATACAAAATGAAAATAAATTTAATATCAAAAGGTGTAAGCATCCACTTATAGATCCTAAGGTATGTGTACCTATCGATATTAACTTAGGCGAAAAATTTAATATCGTAGTTATCACAGGACCTAATACAGGTGGTAAAACAGTATTATTGAAAACTGTAGGATTATTACATTTAATGGTATATAACGGAATGATGGTTCCTGCTAAGGAGGAATCTAAATTTGGTTATTTTGAGAATATTTTAGCTGATATAGGTGATGAGCAATCAATTGAGCAATCATTATCTACATTCTCATCACATATGACTAAAATAATTAAAATATTAGATAAAATAAATGATTCATCATTAATATTATTAGATGAATTAGGCTCAGGTACTGACCCTAAGGAGGGCTCATCACTTGCTATAGCAATTATGGATTATTTAAATGAAAATAATACTAAAAGTATTATTACAACCCACTATAGTGAGCTTAAAACATACGCCTATAAGCACGATAATATAATTAACGCATCAGTTGAATTTAATGCAGAAACTCTAAAGCCTACCTATAAGCTAATATTAGGTGTACCAGGTAAATCAAATGCCATTGATATTGCTAAAAGACTAGGTCTTAATGATAGAATCATTAATCGCTGTAAGGATGAATTAAATAGCTTTTCATCTGAATCTAGTGAGCTTATGGGTAATTTAGAAAAGGAAATTACTGAATTAAGAAAGCAAGAGGAAGAATTTGAGCTAAAGAATAAGAAGCTTAACGATGAAATAGAAGCCTTAAGAAAAGAAAAGAATGATATTAGAAATCAAACTAATAAAATCATTAAGGATGCTCAAAATGAAGCTAAGGAAATAATTAAAAAGGCTCAGGATGATGCACAAAATTTGATTAAAGAAATTAAAAACATGAGTAATGAATCCTTTAAGGAGCATGAATTAATTAATCTTCAAACTAAGGCTAAAAGCCTTAATGTTAAGGAAAATATCGAAGAGGTATTTGATGAGGAGCTACATGTAGGTGATTTCGTATTTATCAAGGAATATGAGAAATATGGAACAATCGCTGAAATTAAAAAGGATAAATATTATGTAAATATTGGTCAATTCCAAATGGGCTTTAAGAAAAATGAATTAAGATTATCTGCAAAGCCAGTTGAAAAGCCTCAAAAGAAAACAAGGCTATCAGGCTATAACCCTGCATCACATGTAGAATTATCCCTTGATTTAAGAGGTAAGAGGGTTGAAGAGGTTGACTATTTAATGGATCAATATTTAGATCAAGCATTACTTGGTAATTTAGAATATGTATCAATTATTCATGGATTCGGTACAGGAGCCATAAGGAATAAGGTACAGGCTTATTTAAAGAAATGCTCATTTGTAAAAAGCTTTAGATATGGTAAAGAGGGTGAAGGATTAAACGGTGTAACAATCGTTTATCTAAAATAATGAAAATAGTTAAGTGGTTTTTAATAATTGTAGGAAGTATCTGTTTAGTATTAGCAATTACATTAACAGTAAGCCTAATTATATTAGATAATAAAACAAAGGGTATAGATGATGACTATAAGACTATCTATACTAACGATAAATATAATGAGGCATTACTAATCAATGATATCCCTCTTGTTAAGCAGGATATATCATGTGGCTACGCTGTAATAGAGATGTTTGCAAAATGGAATAAGGATAATACTATTACAGAACAATCGTTATATGATGAATATAAAAGTGTTGTAACACAAACAGGTGATTCATTTGCTAATGAAATGAATAAGAGATTCCCACAATATAAAACCACTATACATAAATATCTAAAGAACACAGAATTAATAGATAAGGCATATCAAAGCCTATCAAATGGTATTCCATTACCATTTGAATGGTGTGCTAAATATAATAATGAATGGACACTTCATTATTCATTATTAATAGGACTAGATATTAAGAATGATTTAGTAACTATACTTAATCCATATGGAATTAAGGAAACGATAAAAACAGATGAATTCTTATCTAGAACATCATATAAGGCATATAATAGTATGGGATTATTTATAAGACTAGGCTTTGCCTTTGGTATATTTGAAAAAAATACAATATTTATAGTTGAAAGGATTTAAGGATTAATGAGGGCAGTATTAATATTATTTAATATTAAAAAAATAAATAAAGAATATTTAAAGGATGCCCTAATTATCGGTGTAGATAGAGGAGCCTTAATTGCTACAAAAGAGGGTATAAAGCTTGATATAGCAATAGGTGACTTCGATTCAGTAAATGATATGGAATTTGATTTAATTAAAAATAATACTAAAAAATTAATTAAATTAAATCCTATTAAGGATAAAACAGATACATCTGAGGCTATAGAATTAGCTAAGGATTGTGATGAAATATTAATACTAGGTGGTATTAAAGGAAAAAGAATAGAGCATTTTTACGCTAATATATTAGAATTAGCTAATAATCCTAAAATAAAGCTAATTGATGATAATTCTTTGATTGAAGCTATGGATAATAATAATTATAATGTTAGATTAGATTATAAATATGTATCTATTTTTTCAATTCTAGATAGTGTTTTAACACTTTCTGGATTTAAATATAATTTAGAAAATTATCATTTAAAAACTAATTCAGCACTTGGTGTATCAAATGAAATAATCTCAAATCCTAAAATAGATTTAAAAAGTGGTAAATTATTAATAATATATTCTAATGAGGATTAATATGAATGGTTTTTTATTAGTAGATAAGGAAAAGAATATTACAAGCTTTGGTGTTTGTAATAAGCTTAAAAGAAAATTAAATATTAATAAAATAGGCCATAATGGAACATTAGATCCAAATACTACAGGCTTAATGATTTGTGCTGTTAATAAGGCTACAAAGCTTTTAAAGCTTATTAATGAGCATGATAAGGAATATATAGCTAAAATAGTATTTGGATATGATTCAGCCACATTAGATTTTGAGTCTGAATTAGTTACTGTAGATACTAACGTATCTATAGATAAAATTAAAGAGGGATTAGAATATTTAAAGAATACTGATACACAAATTCCTCCTATGACCTCAAGCATCAAAATTGATGGTAGAAAGCTTATGGATTACCAAAGAAAAAATATCGATGTAGAGGTTAAGCCTAGAAATGTAAAATTATATGATTATGAAATATTAAATGATTTAAAATATATCGATAATCATCATGAGATAGATATAAGGGTTAATGTATCTAAGGGATATTATGTTAGAGCACTAGCACGTGATTTAGGTAAATATCTAGGTGGTGCCGCAATTCTAAAGGAATTAAGAAGAACTAAAATGAATGAATTTAATGTATTTAATGCTAAAAAAATAGATGAAATATCTGAAAATGATATTATATCTATCGAAAAATTCTTTGATTTCCCTAAGGTTGAGGTAAATGAATATATGGCTAAGCTAGTTAAAAATGGTGTAGAGCTAGATGATAGACAAACCTCAATTCAAGGTATCTTTTATGTAACCTACAATTGTGATATAATAGCGATATATGAGGAGATTTCTCCTAAAAAATATAAACCGATACTGATTTTATAAGCAGGTGATATATATGAAATCATTGTTTATTAAGGATAAAAACTTTTTCCCAATACCAGAGGATATCTGTGCTGCAATAGGTAATTTTGATGGTGTACATTTAGGACACCAAAAGCTTATTGAGGAATGTAAAAGAGTATGTAAGCTAAAGGGATATAAAAGTGCTCTATTAACATTCTATCCACATCCATCAGTCTTTTTAAAGAAGATGGAAAATTACCCATTAGTTACACCTCTTGAGATTAAAACTGATATTGTATCAAGATTAGGCTTAGATTATTTAATAGTTGTAGAATTTAGTGATGAGGTTGCTAATATGAGCAAGGAGGAATTCATTAAATCATTACAATTTATGAATATTAAGGCCTGCGTATGTGGATATGATTTTACATTCGCTAGAAAGGCTGAGGGTACAATAGATGATTTAAAGGATAATTTTGAATTCTATGAGGTAAAAAAATATGTATTTGATAATGTTAGAGTATCAACTACATATATTAGAGAGCTTTTATCTATTGGAAACGTAAGAGAGGCTAAAAGGCTTTTAGGTAGACCATTTATAATTAGGGGTAAGGTTATATTTGGCGATCAAAATGGAAGAATTATCGGCTATCCTACAGCTAATGTAGATTATAAAAATGCCTTTTTACCTAAAAATGGAGTATATTTCGTTAATGTAGTAGTTAATGGTATAACATATTTAGGTATGTGTAATTTAGGTCATCATCCTACATTTGAATTTACAAACGAAATTAGGATGGAGGTAAATATCTTTAATTTTGATGAGGATATTTACGATGAAACAATAGATGTTTATTTCGTTGATAGAATTAGAGATGAAAAAAGATACGCATCAGTTGATGAATTAAAAAAGCAGCTTAGAATAGATAAATCTATGTGTCTTGAGCTAGCTGGAGATATGAATTATACAAAATAAAAAATATTGTTGCAAAACTAAAGGTATTATAGTAAAATATCATCGTGCGTTTTACTTGGATTAAGGATTTCCTAAGACCTTTATCTATGTTTAACGTGAAATATTATAAAATTAGGAGGTATCATTATGGCTTTAACTAAGGAAGCAAAGGCAGCTTTAATTAAGGAATATGGTAAGAATGACAAGGACACTGGTTCTGTAGAAGTTCAAATTGCTATATTAACTGCTGAAATCAATGAGTTAAATACTCATTTCGCTACTCATATTCATGATTTCCATTCTAAGCGTGGTTTAATGCGTAAGATTGGTCATAGAAGAAGTCTTCTTAACTATTTAAAGAAGGAAGATTTACATAAATATGAAGCTTTAATTGAAAAATTAGGTTTACGTAGATAATTTTAGATAGGTATCCAACAATGGATACCTATTTTTTTTATTTTTGTTAACATTATTAAAAATAATGTGCTATAATATTAAACGTTGAGATTAAAATATAAGGAGAATTAAAATGAGTGATGTTAAACGCTTCGAATACGACTGGGC
>JAEELU010000124.1 GCA_016282815.1 Acholeplasmatales bacterium | reverse complement strand
CAGCCACCCTCTACTCCTAGTGCTCTAATAATTCTTAGGGCACTATTTCTTAGCATTTGATATTCCTTATTTGTTAATGTTTGAACTGGGGCTACAACTATTGAGTCGCCAGTATGAACTCCTACTGGATCTAAATTTTCCATTGAGCAGACAATGATAGCTGTATTATTCTTATCTCTCATTACCTCAAGCTCAATTTCCTTAAATCCCTTAATTGATTTTTCTACTAAAACTTGTGTAACTGGAGAAAGCTTTAATGCATTCTTAACAAGTGGTCTTAACTCCTCCTCGTTATCTGCAAATCCACCACCAGTACCACCTAATGTAAATGCTGGTCTAATAATGATTGGGTATCCTATTTTTTTAGCTGCCTCAACAGCTTCATCTATTGTAGTTGCGATAGTTGATTCACAAATTGGCTCACCAATCTCTAAGCATAGATTTCTAAATAGCTCTCTATCCTCTGCCTTTTCTATCGCATTAGCATCTGTTCCTAGTAATTCTACATTACATTCATCCAAGATACCCTTTCTAGCAAGCTTCATACCTAAATTTAAGCCTGTTTGACCACCGATAGAGCATAATAATCCATCTGGACGCTCGTATCTAATAATCTTCGCAACATGCTCAAGATCAAGTGGCTCCATATAAACCTTATCTGCAATCTTAGTATCTGTCATTATTGTTGCAGGATTTGAGTTAACTAATATAACCTCATAGCCCTCTTCCTTTAAGGCAAGACATGCTTGAGTTCCTGCATAATCAAATTCTGCTGCCTGTCCAATTACAATTGGTCCAGAGCCTATTACCATTATTTTCTTAATATTTGTTCTTTTAGGCATTTTGATTACCTCCAAAATCATGTAATAAATCTATAAACTGCTTGAATAAATATTCTGAATCCTCAGGACCAGCAGCTGATTCTGGGTGATACTGAATTGACATCACATGGTTTTTAGTATCTCTAACACCCTCAAGCTCACCATCAATTACATTTACATGTGTAAGCTCAAGTCCTGTACCCTCAAGTGATTTTTTATCTATTGCGAATGAATGGTTTTGGCTTGTTATTTCTATCTTACCATTAAGTAGATTCTTAACTGGGTGATTAGCACCTCTATGACCAAACTTCATCTTGTATGTCTTAGCACCATATGCTAAGCCTATTATTTGGTGTCCTAAGCAAATACCAAATATAGGAAGCTTACCCTTTGCACGTCTTACAAGCTCGATAACCTCCTTGGCATCCTCAGGATCACCAGGACCATTTGAGATAAATAATCCGTCGGGCTGATATTTCATTATATCCTCATATGTAGATGTATATGGTACTACAACTACATTACATCCAAATTGATTAAATTTTCTAACGATATTCATCTTTATACCACAATCTATCGCAACAACTGTATATAGGGGATTAGCAGTTCTAGAATACCAAACCTTTTTAGTTGATACTCTTTCAAGCTGATTGTGCTCAAAGCCACGGGCATTTAATTTCTTAACGCATTCCTCTGTTGGCTTATTTATATCAGTGATCATAACAAGCTGTGAGCCTTGATCTCTAATGATTCTTGCAAGCTTTCTAGTATCGATATTAGAAATACCAGCAGCGTCATTTTCATCCATTACGTCACCTAGAGTTTTAGTTGCTCTAAAGTTAGATGGTAAATCATTGTATTCTCTTACAACAAATCCACTCATCTTTATTGACTTTGATTCATAATCATCATCTGTAACACCATAATTACCAATTAATGGATATGTCATACATACAACCTGTCCACAGTATGATGAATCTGATAATATCTCCTGGTAACCTACCATAGAGGTATTAAATACTATTTCGGCGATAACCTCCTTTTGGCTACCAAATCCTACACCCTCAAATACTTCTCCGTTAGCTAATACAAGCTTTCTGTCATTTGCTACTCTCATTTTTTCTCTCTTTCCCCTTAAGAATTAAAAAAGTTTTCTAGCCAAAAAGACCAGAAAACTAATAATATTTCTAAACTGCTATACTATTTCTATTCTAATCTTGTTAGCCTCACTGGACTATCTTAAAGTTTCCGTAAAAATAATATCACTATATATTTATGATTTCAAGTGTTTTATAAAATAAAATTTGTTAATTTAATATATTTTATATATTATTAACCATAGATACTAGCTCATCGCTAAATTTATCTACAAGATCCTTTGTTCTTGCCATAACTGATACTCTGATTAAATCCTCAGTACCTGAAGCTCTAATAATGATTTTGCAATCATTATTTAATTCCTTCTTAATCTCATCTACTCTATCAAATAAAGCTATATTATTTAATACTGCTTCCTTACTCTTAACCTTGATATTAACCATCTTATCAGAATACATTACTACATCCTTTAGCCAATCATCGATTTTAGTATTAGTATCCTTTAATACCTTAACTATCTGTGTAGCAACTAATACACCATCGCCAGTATGGAATAAATCAGGTAATATAATATGACCACTATTTTCTCCACCTACTGATAGATTATTATCAAATAATGCCTTTACGATGTATTTATCTCCTACATTAGTTTCAATAACCTTAATACCATTATCATTTAATGATTTAATTAAGCCTAAATTAGACATCATTGATAAGGCGATAGTATTATTGTTTAGCTTATTATTTTGTTTTAGGTATCTAGCTAATATGTATATTAGCATATCACCATCAATTACATTACCCTTGTCATTAACACATAATACTCTATCACCATCACCATCGAAGGCAAATCCTATAGATGAATGAGTCTCTACTACCTTCTTTTGTAACAATTCTAGATGTGTAGAGCCACATCCATTATTAATATTATATCCATCAGGATTATTACAAATAATAGTTAGGCTGTTAGAGATGTTTTTAAATATTTCACCTGCAGTTTGGTATGTTGCACCATTAGCTGTATCAAGCACGATACTACGTGATGTAGATGTAGTAAAGCTAGATATGAAATCAACATATTCCTGCTTTGCATCATTATTGATAATATATTTACCAATTTCAGTACTCTTAGGTAGTGGGTTATCAATTAGTGCTTCTATTTTTTCTTCATCCTCTGGAGAAAGCTTTTTACCATTCTTTAATACCTTAATACCATTATCTGTATAAGGATTATGGCTTGCAGTAATCATTACACCAGTATAATTATATTTATGTGAATAATAAATTAATGCTGGAGTTGGTACTACACCGATAAATATAACATTTAATCCCTGTGATAGAGCACCTGCAGTAATACATGATGCTAGCATATCCTTTGATATTCTAGTATCTGTTGCGAGTACTACATTTTTATTCTCAAGTGCAGTAAGTGCACTACCTAATCTTGTAACAAGCTCAACTGTTAATTTTTGATTTGGTACTCCACGAATACCATCAGTTCCAAAATACTTCATATTAATTACACTTTCTTATATCCAAATTTTTTAGCATATCCACGCTTTGTATATTGACGTGCTCTTGCGATGGCGAAATCATCAGCCTCTAGACTATCAGTAATTGTAGAGCCTGCAGCGATGAAGCTACCTGATTCAATCTTTATTGGAGCGATTAAATTCGAATTACAGCCAATAAATACATTATCACCTATTGTAGTTCTAAATTTATTCTTTCCGTCATAATTAACTGTTACTGTACCACAGCCAAAGTTAACTCCGCTACCACAATCTGTATCACCAACATATGTAAGGTGAGATACATTTGTTTTATTTCCAATGATAGAATTCTTAATTTCTACGAAATTACCTATTCTATCATTCTCTCCAGTTACTGTATTCATTCTTAAATGAGTAAATGGTCCAATTTGACTTCCCTTGCCTACCTTTGAATCATAAATAACACTTTGTCTAACTAATGCATTCTCATCGATATAGGCGTCCTTAAGCTCACTATCAGGTCCAATAACAGCGCCTGATTTTATTATTGTTTTACCAGTAATAATTGTTCCCTTTCTAATTGTTACTCCAGCATCAATTTTAGCAATTGGTGAAATACTAACAGTATCAGGGTTTTCAATTCTTACTCCATTGATCATTAGCCTCTTATTTATTTGTTTTCTTATTTCATCCTCTATTATTGATAATTCATATAAATCACTAAAAATATAGAATTTATTAGATGAGAATCCACAATCAGAATATTTAGCCTCTAATTCATTAATATCCTTATTAGCTAATGAATTATCAATTACATATACACCAAGCTTAGTGCTTCCCTTAAATACATAGGTAAAGCCAAACTTACGCATATTGTAATATTCTATTACCTCAAGTATAGCATCCTCATTCATAAAATAAACATTATTAGGAATGATAACTGTATAACCATCATCCTTAATATCATTTATAGATTCAACAATAGTAAAATCCTTGCAAATGTCCTTTACAGTAGTTCCTAATATATTTATATTATTGAATTTATCATCCACATTTTTTACTAATAAATAATTCATGTGAAAACCTCCAATTTACTAGAATAATTTTATCACTAAAAGGCTTAGAATTCAAACCATTATAAAAACTGCCTAGGATTTTTAAATCCCAGACAGTTCTCATTACTACTTATTTAACACTTCATTAACATAACTAATATCAAGGCTTAAGGCTCTAGATATTGTTTGAGCATCAAAACCATTACTAAACATAGTTTTAATGTTTTTTTCTAGCATTCTCTGTTCGCCTTCAGCAAAGGCCATTGCCTTTATATGATTTATTTCAAATTCTACTTTCCTTTTGGCATCTCGTACCATCAATGCTATTTCTTCGTCAGTGTATCCTTCTACCATATCTAGAACCTCCTTAATAACATTAGATTTATTTCTACATATCTAATTCTAGTATACTATCATCTTTATTCTTTTAAAAGCATATAATTCAACTATTCCATTAATCTACTATCATTAAAAAACTGCCTAGGATATGAATCCCAGACAGTTCCTTTTACTACTTATTTAACACTTCATTTACATAATCAATATCTAAATTAAGGAGCTTAGATATCATCTCTGCAGTAGCACCATTGCTAAACATAGTTCTAATGTTTTCTTCTAGCTTCCTCTGTTCGCCTTTGGCTTCACCTTTAGCTTCACCTTCAGCGATGGCCATTTCCTTTATATGACCTAATTCGTATTCTTCTTTCTTTTTTGCATCACGCTTCATCATAGCGATATCTGATTTGTCGAATCCTTCTATCATACCTGCAGCCTCCCTGATTACGTTAGATTTATCATTTTTGTATTGTGTTAAATCTAATTCTGATAATAATTTTAAAGCTCTTTCTAATTCAATTTTACTATCTTTAGATATTTTTGCAAGAGATATACTATAAATAACAACATTATCATATTCTACACCCGTACATCTATTATGCATGTTTGACATTTGTATAGCATCCTTACCTGGAATATCATAAAGATATATGAATATAACTATTGATTTCTTTTTACCATATCCACTTTCCTTATACTGAAGGCTTCTTGAGTGTAACATACATGCATAATAAATTGCTCTATTAACATCATATGTATACTCACCATGTTCGTTCTTAGTTTTATCAACTAAGTTCTTTTGAGCTTCAATATCAAAGTTGATATCCTGTGATACTACCTTTATATCATACATAACTGTTTTAAAGGTAATTTCATCTCTTTCTTCAATATTACCAAATAAGATATCCTTTTCTGTTAAATTCAAGTGGCATATACCATTGATAAGTAATAGTAAATAATCACGTCTTTCAGTTAAAAGCTCTTTAAAATAGTAATCAGTTAATCCTATTTCATGTAGCATTTTTTCACCCCCTTTCCAAATGTTCATAAAATAATAGTCAGAAAGTGAAAAAATTTATCATTTATTTTTAAAAAAGTAAAAAAAATCCCTAAATTTTGTTATAAAACTAACAAAACTAGGGATTTTAAATATTACTAATTAGATATTAGAATCCAAAATACTTCTTAGCGTTGTTGTAGCAAATATCCTCAACAATCTTACCAAGTGTATCTAATTCACTTGCAGGATATTGACCAGATTCAACTAAATTACCAAGCATTTGACATAATAGACGTCTATAGTATTCATGACGTGGATATGCTAGGAAGCTTCTTGAGTCAGTAAGCATACCTACTGTTTGAGAAATGATAGCAACCTGCATCATTGTCTCCATATTTTGTCTCATACCATCCTGTTGATCTAGGAACCACCAAGCAGTACCTACTTGAACACGGTTTTGTACGCCTTCCTTTTGGAAGCAGCCTGCAAGAACCATTAATGCATAATTATCACGTGGATTTAAGCAATATAGAATTGTCTTAGGAAGTGAATCAGCTGCGTCTAAAGCACCTAATAATGCAGATAGCTTCTCCATGTAGTTAGCATCCTCAATTGCATCAAAGCCTGTATCTGGTCCAATCTTCTTAAGCATAGACTTAGAATTGTTTCTTAATGCACCAATATGATATTGTTGAGTCCAGCCACGCTTTGCATATTCCTTACCTAAGAATACAAGGATATAACCCTTATACTTATCCTGCTCCTCGATTGAGATAGGCTCATTCTTTAAGCCCTTTTGGAAGATAGCCTCAACCTCAGCCTCTGTAGCTGGAGCGTAGCATAATACGTCTAGAGCATGGTCAGATAATCTAGAGCCCATTTCATGGAAGAAATCGATTCTTTCAGCTAAAGCCTTACATAAAAGCTTTACTGAATTGATTTCATAGCCTACTACCTTAGATAGCTGGCTAACCCAAGAGCCGAACCAATCAAGCTCTACGTTAATTGCCTTATCAGGACGGAATGCTGGTCTAACCTTAACCTTTAATGTCTTATCAGCATTCATTTGCTTATGCCAATGTAAATCATCTACTGGGTCATCTGTTGTACATACTGTATCAACATTAAACTTATAAAGCATCTCTCTTGCAGATAAAGTCTCAAGCTTCTTATTTGCCTTATCCCAAATAGCCTTTGCGTTCTTTGCATTAATAATATCATCAATACCGAAATATCTTCTTAATTCAAGGTGTGACCAATGGTATAGTGGGTTACCAACAAAATATGGCATAGATTCACAGAATTGATAATATTTTTGATAATCTGATTCCTCAAGTGACTTACCAGGAATGTTTCCAGAGATTGAATCCTCCTCGTAGCCTCTAGCACGAAGAGCTCTCCACTTATAGTGATCTCCATATCTATCACCAGCACCAAGCCAAGCCTCAGCTAAATTTCTAAAGTGCTTGTCCTCAGCGATTTCCTTTGGTTGTAAATGACAGTGATAGTCAATAATAGGCATATGTTCTGCATGCTCATGATAAAGCTTCTTTGCAGTTTCTGTTGTTAACAAGAAATCCTTGTCCATAAATTCTTTCATAATTATCTTTTTCTCCTTAATTTTATAGCATTACTCCATCTTTGAAGATAGAAATTTCTCTGAAGTTATTTTGCTCATTCTTAGCTTGCTTCTTACCAGATACAACATCACAAACTAAATCGATGAAATCCTCAAGTAGCTGATCCATATCCTTCTTATCAACTAAATCACCAGCATTGTAATCAATCCAATTTGATTTATGAGTTGCTAAATCTGTATTTGTAGCTATCTTCATTGTAGGAACGAATGTTCCAAATGGTGTACCACGGCCTGTAGTGAATAATACAACCTGACAGCCTGCTGCAGCTAGTGTTGTACATGCACAAAGGTCATTACCAGGTGTAGAAATTAGGTTTAGACCCTTTTCCTTAATCATTCCACCCATTTCGATAACACCCATAACCTTAGATGCACCACCCTTTTGAGTACAGCCTAAAGACTTATCCTCTAATGTAGTGATACCACCAGCCTTGTTACCTGGAGATGGGTTATCATAAATAACCTGATGATGATTTTTAAAATAAATTTTAAAATCATTAATTAGCTTAACAATCTCATTGAATGTAGCCTCATCCTTAGCTCTAGCCATTAATAATTGCTCAGCACCAAACATTTCAGGTACCTCACCAAGTACTGTTGTACCACCATTAATTGCTAAATAATCAGATAATCTACCAAGTAGAGGGTTAGCAGTGATACCTGACATACCATCAGATCCACCACACTTTAAGCCAATCTTTAAATCTGATAAAGGACGTGTAACTCTCTTATCATTCTTCATGACATCGTATAATTCCTTTAGCATCTTAACACCGTCTTCGATTTCATCCTCTGACTCCTGAGATACTAAGAATCTTGTACGCTCCTTATCATATCTATCGCCTAATGCTTCAATAAAGCCAGGCATTTGATTTTCCTCACAGCCAAGACCTAACACTAATACACCACCAGCATTTGGATGTAGTGCCATATCAGTTAAAATAGTACGTGTCATAACAAGGTCACCACCCATCTGGCTACAGCCAAATGGATGATTAAATGTATATACACCGTCTATAGCTGATGTATCATATCTTTTCTTGAATTCTTCAATAATTCTATGAGCATTACCAGAAATACAACCAACTGTTTGTACAATCCATAGCTCATTTCTTGAACCATATGAGCCATTCTTTCTTGGATATAGCTCTACAGTTCTTTTCTTATCTACATATCCTAATACCTGTGGGTAATTAGGCTCATATTTATAGGTGATAACATCATCAAGATTAGTAGCAACATTATGAGTATGTACATGCTCACCAACCTTAATATCAGCTGTAGCATGACCAATTGGACATCCATACTTTATGATGTTTTCTCCTTTTTTAATTTCCTTTAAAGCAACCTTATGTGCTCTAGGGATTGGCTGTAATAATGTTACACCCTCAACTACCTCGCCAGCCTTATGCTCACGAAGACAAACAGCGACATTATCAAGCGGGTTAATAATGATATAATCCTTCACTTTTATCACCTATCCTATAATTTCTTTTTTTAATTAGTCAACAATTTCCTTAATTGCTTCACGAATACCCTTAGCTAAAATAGCCTCAAGTGATGCAGTAACATATTCATTTACGCCATCGAATTCGTTAAGGTCAACACCCCAGTGCTCCTTAAAGCCTAATACTGCAGTAACTACAGCGTTAGCATTCTTATCCTTATCATATTGAGCCCATAGACCATTTAATAAATCTAACCAAGCTTGATTTGTATCAGAAATTTCAATCTTGTTACCATCAGATAATCTAGTACCTCTATAGAATACCATTAATGCAGCTAAGCTGAATAATGCATGCTTAGGTAGATTATGTAAATTTTGAATATTTTGTAATACTGAAGGTAATACTCTTTCCT
>JAEELU010000123.1 GCA_016282815.1 Acholeplasmatales bacterium | reverse complement strand
TTTTTCCCTTTTTCTTTTTTGATGGAGTAGTATCCTAATATTAAAAAAAGCTCATCCTATTCTATAGGACAAGCTAATAACCTGCGGTACCACCTAAATTGCGAAAAATCGCCACTCTCTTATAATGCCATCACATTATAGTTCTATAACGGGAACTCCCGTTTTTGGCTACTATAATTCACCAAAACCCTCCTTGGCCCAACATCAAATCCGCTTTATCATAGGGCTTCCACCATCCCCTACTCTCTATAGATGCGCTAAATGACTAAATCCCAAATCATCAGTTTAAAAATATTATAAACCCTATCTATTTTAAAATCAACAATCTAAGAGTAAATATTCCTTTAGTACCTTAATTACTTCATCAAAATTTGTTTGTTTATTACAAAAATCCTTGATTTTACTACTATTAGGCATGCCCTTTAAATACCAACCAACATGGCTTCTCATCTCAAGCATTGCAAGCTTTTCACCCTTTAGATTAAGTAATAGATTATATTGCTCCAAGATTGTATTAAATATTTCCTCATTAGTTGGCTTATCTACGATAATTCCATTATCTAAATACTCATTTATTTCTCTAAATATGAATGGATTACCTAAAGCACCACGAGCTATAGCTATCGCAGTACAGCCTGTTTCATCAAGCATTCTCTTTGCTGTTTTATAATCAATAATATCACCATTACCTATTACTGGTATATTAACATTATCAACAACATCCTTTATATATTTCCAATCAGCATTACCAGAATAGAATTGACTTCTTGTTCTAGCATGAACTGTAATCGCAGAGGCTCCTGCCTTTTCGATAAGCTTCGCTACCTCAACACAGTTAATTGAATCAAAATCCCAGCCTATTCGTATTTTTACAGTGACAGGTTTTTTTACTGATTCTACCACTGCCTTCACTATTTCATATACCTTATTAGGATCCTTAAGTAGTGAAGCACCAGCACCACTCTTTTTAGCAACCTTATTAACTGGGCAGCCCATATTGATATCTATGATATCACAATCGCTATTGTTGTCTAAATATATAGCTCCATTTACTAATGATTCAATATCAGCTCCGAATATTTGCATAGAAATTGGATGTTCTATATCATTAACCTTTGTCATCTTTAGTGTTTTAGCATTTTTAAAGCCTATTGCCTTATCAGATACCATTTCTGCCATAACTAATCCAGCATTATATTTTTTACATATAATTCTAAATGCTTCATTTGTTACACCAGCCATAGGAGCGAGTACTAATTGATTTTTAATTTCAATATCTCTAATCTTCCATTTCATTTAATTCACCTAATAAAAGCTCTAATTTCTCTGTCGGTAACCCAATAATATTATTAAGTGATCCCTCATAATGATCTACTAATGCTTTACCAATACCCTGAATTGCATAGGCACCAGCCTTACCAAAGCATTCACCAGTTTCAATATAATCATTAATTTCTTTATCACTTAAATCCTTAAAATAAACCTTTGATGTTTCTACTATCGAATAACAAATATCCTTATAAATCGTAGTTAATCCACTCATTACCTTATGACACTTACCTGATAATGATTTAAGCATATTAAAGGCATCTTCTTTATCCTTTGGCTTACCATATATCGTATCATTTAATACAACTATAGTATCACATCCAATTAATATAGATCCATAATCCTCTTCCATGTTAACTGCAGCCTTTTTATAGCTTAATTCCTTTACATTATCAAAAGGTGTTCTATTTTTATCCATAGTCTCATCAACTGGATATACCTTTATTTCAAATTCATAGCCCATATTACCAAGTAATTCCTTCCTTCTTGGTGATGAGCTTTTCAATATAATCTTCTTCATATTACTTATCCTGATTTTCTATATAATCTAAGAATTTCTTATCAAAATCACTATATTCTTTTCTTAATGAAATAATGTTATTATCCTTTATAAAGCAGTGCTTTGACTCTGCAAATACCATTAAATCATTAGTCTTTTTATCTCTTATTTCATATTCTAATTCTAGCTTTATACCAGTATATTTAACAACTCTAATATAGATAATTACAATATCATCAAATTTAACTGGCTTTTTATATTGTGCACTAATGCTAGCAACAGGAGATATGATTCCTATTTCTTCCATATATCTATAGCTTAAGCCTATTTTATCTAAAAAATGAACTCTAGCTTCCTCTAGCCATCTAAAGTAATTAGAGTGGTGTATTACACCCATTTGATCCGTTTCATGATAATAAGCTTTTCTTTCATAAGTAATCATAAAATAATTCTCCTTAGTCGATATTCTTTATTATTATACAACATAATTACTTACACTGTCATTGATTATTTGGTGTTTTTATTGCTTTTATCATATTTTATATGATATAATCAATTGGTATTTTTAAGGAGGCTTATAATATGGCAGAAAAATTATCAGACCAAGAGCTAGCAAGAAGAGCAAAGCTAGATAAATATAAAGAATTAGGTTTAGATCCTTTTGGACAAGCATATGATCAAAAAAATCATAGCCAAGATGTTAAGGATTTAGCTAATAAAGAAATAAATGCTTTTAAGGAAGCACATAAGGATTTAGATGAGGAAACATTAAAGGCACAATTACATGAATATTTAGAAAATAAAAATATGACTGTAAGTGTTGCTGGTAGAATAATGTTTATCCGTAAAATGGGTAAGGCTTCATTCTTCTCTATTCAAGATAAGATGGGCAAAATCCAAATCTATATCAAAAGAGATACAGTTGGTGAAGCTAATTATGATTTATTCAAAATGGCAGATATCGGTGATTTCGTAGGTATTGAAGGTAATATCATGCTTACAATGACTGGTGAGGTAACAATTAATTGTACTAAGTATACTCACCTTGTTAAAGCATTAAGACCTCTTCCAGAAAAATTCCATGGTCTACAGGATGTTGAGGAAAGATATCGTAGAAGATATCTAGACTTAATTATGAATGAGGATGCAAAGCGTGTTGCTATGCAAAGACCAAGAATTATTCGTGCTATGCAAGAATATTTCGATAATGAGGGATTTATTGAGGTTGAAACACCAGTATTACAAAACATTCAAGGTGGCGCTACTGCAAGACCATTCATTACACATCATAACGCATTAGATTCTAACTTCTATTTACGTATCGCTACGGAGTTACATTTAAAGAGACTTCTTGTTGGTGGACTTGAAAGAGTATATGAAATTGGTAGAATCTTCCGTAACGAAGGTATGGATAAGACTCATAACCCTGAATTCACTACTGTTGAATTATACCAAGCATTTGGTGATTTATCATCAATGATGGATTTAAACGAGGGTGTTATTCGTTATGCAGCAAATAAGGTAATTGGTAAAACAGTATTCAAAAACCCATTTACTACTATTGAAAATCCAGAGGATATGACAATAGAAAATGGCGGATTAATTGATATATCTAAGCCATTCAGAAGAGTAACTATGTGTGAATTAATTAAGGAAGCTACAGGTGTAGATTTCAAAAATAATAATTACACACTTGAGGAAGCTATCGCTATTGCTAAGGAGCATAAGGTTCCAGTTGAGCCACACTTCACTGTAGGACATGTTATTAACGCATTCTTCGAGGAATTCTGTGAGGAAAAGCTAATTCAGCCTACATTCCTAATGGGACACCCAATTGAGATATCACCACTTACTAAGAAGGATCCTAATGATCCAAGATTTGTTCAAAGATTTGAATTATTCATTGGTGGTAAGGAATTCTCTAACGCATATACAGAATTAAATGACCCAATTGATCAAAGAGAAAGATTCGAAGAGCAAATGAAGGAAAAGGCTAAGGGTAACGATGAAGCTAATGAAATGGATGTCGACTTCTGTGAATCATTAGAGTATGGTATGCCTCCAGCTGGTGGTATTGGTATCGGTATCGATAGATTAATCATCTTCTTAACTGAATCTACTACTATTCGTGATGTTATTCTATTCCCTCAAATGAAGACTAGATAATATGGATAGAAACGATATATACGAGGATTATGAATCATTTAAACGTGAGAATTATGATTTAATAAGTACACTTGTTAAGCATGATAGTAAAATAATATCAAGATTCTCTCCTGTTTTAATGGTTGTAGATTTTTTAAACATCGAGCATAAAAAAAGAAAGCTTACAGAGGATGAGGATGTCTTCTTCTCTACAGGCTTTGATTATATTTATGATAATTTCCACTTAATTAATACCTTATTTGAATTCACATTCAAAAAGGATATGAAGGAAATGGAAAAGCTTGCTAAAACAATTAATTTATTATTATACGTTAATGAATTTATTGATGAAGCAAAATCCAATGAATTAACTGATATTGAAATTAAACCATTGTTAGAATTAAAGGGTAAAATAATCCAGGATATTGATAGTCACAAGAATATCGAGGATGAATATTTCGTATACGTAAATGAAACGGTAGATAACCTATTCGCTTCTCATAATATAGAGTTACATACAATTGATGAAATCTATTATGAAATAGCTCAGGAATATGGAATATACGATGATAATGATTTAAATATCTATAATGATATATTAAATGCACAAATCAATAAAACTAGAAAATAGCACAGGTTGTGCTATTTTTTTCGTTATTATGCTATAATAAACTAAATATATCGATTAAAAAGGAGGTATCATTATGAGTATACCTATATATAAGAGGGATTTAATACCTTGTCTTTTATGTTATGATCCTATGTGTAGTAAGACTTGTAATTATAACCAAGAACCAGGAAAGGTACTACGTTCACTACGATTCTCAAATTATAAGGGTGCTGTAGAAAAATTAACTAATGCATGTATTAATTGTAATGCAGATTGTGAAAATTCATGTGTAATACCTAAGCAAGTTAAAATTAAAGCTATTTTATCTCGTTGCTACGACGAAAAAATAACGCATAATCTTAATTTCAAAAGGAATATACTAAAATCCGATATTTGTGGAATTCCAATAGAAAACCCATTTCTACTTAGCTCTTCTGTTGTCGCATCTAATTATGATATGCTGAAAAGAGCATTTATTGCAGGATGGGCTGGTGCTTCATTTAAAACTATATCAATGTTTGATATGCATGAGGCATCTCCTCGTTATTCTGCAATAAAGGGAATTTCTGGTACAATCCAATCCTTTAAAAATATTGAACAATTAAGTGATCACTCAGTAATAGATAATATTGAAATGATTAGTAAGCTTAAAGAGGAATTTCCAAATAAATTTCTATTAATCTCTATTATGGGTAGAGACGAAAAGGAATGGAAATACTTAGCAATGCGAGCTGAAAAAGCAGGTGCTTCTGCCCTAGAGCTTAATTTCTCTTGCCCAAACATGACCGAGGATGAAACAGGTAGTGATGTTGGTCAAATACCACGTTTAGTAGAGCTATATACAAAGGCCGTAACAAGTGTAGTTAAAATACCAGTAATCGCAAAACTAACACCAAATGTTATGTCTATGACGCAAGCAGCACTTGCTGCTAAACGTGGTGGTGCGAAAGGTATTTCTGCAATTAATACAATAAAATCAATCACTGAATTTGATGTCATTAATGGTATATATGATAACAGTCATGATATAGCAGTTGGCGGTTTAAGTGGACAATCAGTAAAGCCAATAGCATTAAGATTCATATCAGAGCTAACACAAAACGAGGAATTCTCTGATATGCATATTTCTGGTATGGGTGGAATATATACATATGAGGATGCAATAATGTTTTTATCTTTAGGTGCAAAATCATTACAAATAACTACTGCTGTAATGGAATATGGATATAGAATAATTGATGATTTAATTGATGGACTTGAATTATTCTTAGGCGAAAATAATATATCAATGAGTGAATTACAAGGATATAATAAAAATAAGATAGTTGATATTAAGAATATAGATAGAGATTATATTATTTATCCAAAAATCAATCATTCAACATGTGTAGGCTGTGGTAGATGCTATATATCATGTAGCGATGGAGGACATCAAGCTATGAAATTAATAAATAGAGTTCCTACACTTGATTCATCAAAATGCGTAGGATGTCATTTATGCGTAATCGTATGTCCTACAAATTCAATAACATCAAGTAATATTAAAATACCAAAAAACCATAAATAAAAAAATATAAAAGCGGAAACCTTTTTTGATAAGGAATCCGCTTTTTCATTTACTTCTTTATTGGATTAATACTTCCATCTGGATTTGGATGCTCATCCAAATACTTTCTAATTTCCTCAGGCTTACCTGATTTAGCACCAGGCTTACACTGACTTAGTGATTCTGCTTTTCCTTCAACTATAGCCTCAGCAAATCCTGCACAACCAGGGAATCCGCAAGCACCACAGTTAGCGTTAGGTAGCATCTTTGTGATATCTTCAATTCTAGTATCAATATCAACGTGGAATATCTTTGCAGCAACAGCTAGACCAATACCAAAGATTAAGCCTAATGATGCTAATATAATTACAGACCATAATATTTCCATATTATTCTTCCTCCTTTATTTCCTCATTCTCTATATCTTCTTTTACCTTATCTATGTCGAAACGTTCTCTAATACTACATGAGGTATTGTTACAAGTACTGCAGTTTTCCTCACTAATTCTAATGTTTTCGCAACCCTTAGGAACAGGGGTTCTCCTATTGATTACGAATGTTACGAAGAATAAAACTGCGAAGAATACAATTAAACCAATACCTAATATTAAATATAATACTTCCATTATTTAATCATTCCGCTAAAGCCTAGGAACGCCATGGCCATTAAGGCTGCAGTTATTAAAGCAATAGGGATACCCTTAAATGCTTTAGGAGTATTAGCTGCATCAAGACGATATCTAATAGCAGAGAATAAGAATATAACAACAGCGAAACCAACACCTGTACCAATAGCATTAGCCATTGAATCACCAAATGATAATGCTTGATCTGTGTTACCTTGAGCAACACCTAATACAGCACAGTTTGTTGTAATAAGTGGTAAATAAACACCTAATGCCTTATATAAAGATGGTGAATATTTCTTAATAATCATTTCAATTAATTGAACTAATGAAGCAATTACTAAAATGTAAGTAATAGTATCCATGAATGGAATACCAGCTACCTTTAATAGTTGATAAATTGGCCAACAAATAGCACTTGCAAGTACGATTACGAATGTTACAGCTAGACCCATACCAAGAGCACTTGATGTTTTCTTAGAAACACCTAGGAATGGACATATACCATAGAATCTTGATAATGTAACATTATTGATTAGCATGGCATTGATAATACCAAGCACGAATGCAACTATCCAATTCATGTTATGCCACCTCCTTAGTAGGTTCTAAAGGCTTTTCAGGATTATCCTTCTTTTCTTCCTTAGGACTCTCCTCTAATTCCTTAGCCTCTGAACCTTGCTTAGCTGCTGCTTCTTCAGCTGCCTTCTTTGCTGCAACCTCAGCTGCCTTTTTAGCCTTTAATTCTTCGATTCTTGCTTTTTCAGCTGCGGCCTTCTTATCAGCCTTTACATTTGATCTCCAAGCGATAAATGCAAGTACACATCCTAATACTAGGAAGCCACCAGCAGATTGAACAAATAAGCTAATTGCGATTGATTCAGGTAATATTTGCCACTTAAGTGGTGTAGGAAGTGGGAAGTAATAACCAAATGTTAATGCACCAGTTCCTATGAATTCTCTGATGAATGCAATTATACATAATGCCATTGTAAATCCGATACCTGTACCTAATGCATCGAAGAATGATGCCTTAGGACCATTTTTAGAAGCAAATGATTCTGCTCTACCTAAAATTATACAGTTAACAACTATCAATGATATAAATACGCCAAGTGAATCATATAACGCAGGTATAAATGCCTGAGTTAGCATCTTAATAATTGTAACGAATGTTGCAATGATAACGATATAACAAGGAATCTTTACCTCTGCAGGTATAACCTTTCTTAATAAAGAAATTAATACATTTGAACCAATTAATACTAGGATAACTAATAATCCCATACCTAATGCTGCTTCAACACTCTTTGTTGTAGCAAGTGTAGGACAGCAACCAAGTAAAGCAACGAATACTGGGTTTTCCTTGATAATACCAGCAAGGAATACTGCTTTACTAGAAACTTTGTTAGAAACTTTCTTTTCCATTATTGATTGCCTCCCTTCGCATCAGCTAACGCAATGTTAACTAAATCTTTTACTAGGGTAGCACCATATGTTGCTCCACATTTAACATCTATACCATTTACTTCTGCTTCAGTTAAATCATCGATTTTCTTTTGCTCACCATTAGAATAAGGATTTAATTCATAAACCTCTTCCTTGCTTGAGTTATAGTTTGACTTTACATGTGTTTTAACTGTTCCAGCAAATGATTGACCATTTTCTAGGAATTCTACCTGATGAACTGTATTGTTTGGTGCTATAGCAACCATTAATGTAATAGT
>JAEELU010000122.1 GCA_016282815.1 Acholeplasmatales bacterium | reverse complement strand
TACACCAATTTGACCCCAAGGTAAGTTTGCTGCATCCTTTTCAGCATAGATTGTAATCTTCTTTCCGTCAACAACGATGTAGTTCTCACCAGCCTCAACTGTGTGCTTGTTCTCACCGATGAATCCTGCATATCCACCTTGTGCAGTATCATACTTTAATAAGTTTGCTAACATCTTTGGATCAGTTAAATCGTTGATAGCTACTACTTCGTAACCTTGAGCACCAAACATTTGTCTGAATGCTAAACGACCAATACGACCAAAACCATTAATTGCTACTTTAACAGCCATAATAATATAAATCCTCCTAAATATTTTAAAATATTATTAATTCAAATGTATTTTACCACTTGCAATTTACTTAATCAATAATTATTGAATTTCGAAAACAAAAACGGCAATGTAAACGTTTTAGTGAAAATTTTCATAGTAAAAGCTTTACTTCAAAAATGACCTTTTTATTCTCTTTAAATGATCTTCATATCTATGATATGCCATCTTCACCTTATCATCTGATAGTCTTATCTTTATTAATGAGAATGACTCTATCACCATAGACATCTGATCCATAGTAATATAAATACCATTAGTTCCATCACCATTCTTTAATTCAATGGTTCTATTACTGCTTAATACTAATGGTGATGCTAGCGTTCTATAAGCATTAGAATTAATAGATGCTATTTCTGTTAATTGTATTGTAGAAATACTGGTATCTACTACTGCTCCATTAAGTGCCTTATTATAAGCAGTTGACCCAAATGGAGTAGATATACATAATCCGGTACCTTTAAATGTTTCAAAATAATCATTATCTAAATATACATCTAGTGTTAATGTTTTAAGCGGATCTAATATAGTTATTTCATTTAATGCCTTACCTAATACGCTAACCTCTTTTCCATTTATCTTTTCACATATGATTAAATCTATATTTTGAGTGGAAAAGCTATTATTATTTATATCATCTATAAGTTCATTAATTGTATCTACTGAGTAATTAGCATAAAAACCTAAATGTCCTGTATGAACACCAAAAATAACAGCGTTTGGATATGTATGGCTAGCTTTGATAATTGTGCCATCTCCTCCTACTGCAACTACATAATCTGGATTATTTTCAGAATAATCAATTGTAATTGATTTTCTGATGATTTTTTCAATTTTTTTAGACTCTTCGTCTTCTCTTACGATTGTTATATATTTCATAGCTAATCACCATAGTTATTTTATCACAAGTATTGATTTTTTTAAATAAATATTAGATAATAATAAATAGGAAAAATTTAAGGGTGGAGAATATGGAGAAGAATAGAGAGATTGAATTTAAAACGCTTATCACTAAGGAACAGTACGACAATTTAATACTAGAATTTGGTTTAGACAACAATGTTTTTTCACAAACTAACTACTACTTCGACACGGATGACACAAAGCTAATTTCTGAGCAAACAGTGCTTAGAATCAGACAAAAGGGCAACAACTACAAGATTACTAAAAAAACTAGAGCTGAAGTTGGGGCCGATGAAACACATATTCTTATATCAAAAGAGAAAGCACTAGACATTTTAGAAAATGGATTTGATGCTTCTATAATTGGATTACCTTACTTTGTTCACAAGATTGCAGAACTTACTACTCAACGTGTATCAACTCCATATAAAAACGGTACACTATTCTTCGATAAAAGTGAATATTATGGAAACACTGATTACGAGATTGAGTATGAGGTAGATGATGTTAAGGAAGGAACATTAGATTTCATCAATTTCCTTAACGAGCATGAGATCGTCTATAAAGAATCAATTAGGAAATCAAAAAGAGCATACGATAGTGCTAAATTAAATAAATAAATTTTAGTCAAAACAAAAAGCATCTGGATTATATCCAAATGCTTTTTTATTTTTCTTAGAAGAATACGTCTCTTGCTTTTTCCTTAACTTCTTTTGAAACTGAATAAGGAATACGAGTTGTATATCCTTGCTTTGCAGCAACGATCATATAAGTAGGCCATACTTGAATGATCTTGTTCCATTCATTAACTGAATCGTTATAAACTTCACGAGCTGCAGTAATTTCTTTTTGAAGATAAGAATTTTGTTGGATTGCATCCTTAATTTCAGAATGTGCTTGTAATGTTGGGTAAGCTTCAATTTGAAGATTTAATCTAGCATTTAAATTTTCAATTTGAGTACCAGTCTCATTACGCTCAGTATCTGTCATTCTTCCTGAACGAGCCATAGCAATTTGAGTGAATGTGTCCTTATCTAAGTTAACTGCTGTTTGAACAAGCTTAGCTAAGTTAGAAAGAATTACAACTCTTTGCTCAAGATAGTTGTCAATTTGAGAAGCGTCATGTTGTAACTTTTGCTCTAATTGACGAAGATATTGAGCTGCTTTGATCTTCATTACCATGAAAATTATGCCTGGGATAATACCTAATACCCATAACATAACTTGGAAAATTGTAGATCCTGTTCCTACTTTAACAGGTATTTGCTTCGCAATAACGTTGATGTCTCTACCTTCCTCACGTACTGGTCCTGTTTCTTCATCTAATGCATTTGCCATAAAATATCACTCCTTTTCTTTTTTTATCTAAATAGATTTACATCTATATTAGCCTATACATTATTCATTTGACTTTGATTCAGTGTCTTCTTTTTCTTCTGTTTTTTCAGCCTTTTGTTCTTTTTCTTCAGCTTCTTCGTTTTTTTCTTCTACAGTTTCAGCTTTTTGTTCTTTTTCTTCGCTGTTTTCTGAATCATTGTCCTCTTCAGTATCTGTTGTATCTACCTCATCTTCACTAACTTCCTTTTGAGTATCCTCAGGAATATCCTCATAATTAGCTCCGACACCTTCACGTTGTTTACTTGCTTCAATATTTTCAAGTTCACGATTCATTGCTTGGATTGTCTTCTCTAAATCGAATGCTTCTTGTGTTACAACAGTATCATTTAAAATACTTTGCGCTGGAATACCACTAGCAACATGATCACCAACTAATAATGTTGCAAGTAATCCACGTTCAAATCTATAATCTCCTGGATTCTTTAATGATTCGAAGAATCCTCTTACTCTATCAGCATAACCTGCATTGAATTGTGGACGAGTTACTTCTGACTCCTCCACACACATTTCTGTATTCTTAGATACTGGAATGTATTCAATCCAATATACTGGTATTGTATGTAATCTACCATCTCCACCAAGCTTAGTAACATATGTAACTCTTCTTTCACCTCTAAAGGCATTTGCAGTAACAACGACTTTATCAGTCTTGTTGTTTCTACCAACTAAAGATGTTTTATAAATATTTGGTGTTGATGCATCTGGATGTTTTAAATCAGCAGGGTTAAACTTATTAGCCATTGCTTCATGCTCATAAGTTGATAAGTTAGCATCGAATTCCTCATTATAAATAAATTCAACTGACTTATGCTGTTGATATAGAGGTATTGACATAAGTGGTGCCATTTCAAAGAAGAAATTTTTGAAATATGAATTCATATAGTCAATAAAGAATGCTTTTGCTGCATCATGATCATTTGAAATGAAC
>JAEELU010000015.1 GCA_016282815.1 Acholeplasmatales bacterium | reverse complement strand
TTACCATCCTTAAGTGGAGTTAAAATTATTTTATGGCCTGTACCCTCTATAGCACCTGTCTCATGAACATTGATGTGAGAATTCTCACCAGTGATTACTGCCTCATAGGAATATTTTAATATTTGGTTTAATGCGATGATGTTAGTTATTGTGCCACCTGCAAGTACGTAGGTATCAGTATTTAAGCCTATCATTTCATTAACCATCTTATTTAATTCATTAGTATGATAATCCTCACCATAGCCAACATTCTTTTCATCTGAGAATTTTATCAGTTCATTTAATATTTTCTTATCGCCTATAGTATTATAATCATTTTTAAAATTAAGCTTCATATTAATGTCCTCTTATTCATTTAATATTTAACTCTCACCTTATCCACATAGATTATATAATTTATTACTTGATTAGTAAAACAAAAAATACCCAAATGGGTATTTAATGCTATTCTATAATATCTCTTGATTTAGTTTTAGATGAAACCTCATTATAGAAATTAACGATAACACTGGTTAATATCGCAACTACTACAATACCATATATACCTAATACTACTGTTAATATTCTACCTGCAAGGCTTGTTGCATAAAAATCACCAAAGCCTATAGTAGTTACTACAGCGAAGCAATACCACATCGCATCCCAAAAATTAGTAATATTATCCTCTACCATAGGGAACATAAATGAGAATGCGATAATAAATGTTAATAAGCAGATTAATACATCAAATGTATGTGTCTTAATCAAGATATCTAATAATAATCTAATCTTTTCTAATCTAATTGATGGGAATAACAATCTCTTTAAAGAGTTAAATAATAGTAATACAGCAGCAACTATTGTAATATTAAGTGCATTAGCTTGATCAATAGTAACTATTACTGCAACATCTAAAGCTATTAACGCAATACCAAATAATATATTAGTAATAACACCCTTCTTAGTTTTTTCCTTAGATACTAATAAGAACTGATTTAATGCCATTACAAACACTACTATAAATGTCGCAACATAAAATAGTACCCAACTACCATTAGCTAAAAATGACACTATCATCGCCACAGCATATAATCCTGCAACAATCGATACTCTTACTCTATCCCTTAAATTATTTTGAACAATGAATATCAATACCTGAAATAAAATATGAATCATTATTGTTAAAGCTAAATATTTGGCTGTTCCAGGAGCATCCTTAGCCATTAACTTACCAATCATTATTAATACTAATACCATTGACGCAATTGATAATACTGTATTTACAATAAGAAATATATTATCTAATTTTTTAGATATATTAGTTTGCTTTGCCATTTTTATTCCTCCTAAAATTATGAATCAAAGAAATTATTACCATCATTTGTTACTAAGCGTTTTGTCTTAGGATATTCAAATATTAATGGGTTATTCTTATTTTCCTTTAAATATAAAACAAATTCCTTAGCGTAATACTTAGCTATAGTTAGATTATGAAGTAAATAGTTACCACAATTCTCCTCTTGTGCACCAGGAACCTCATCATATCTTTCTACTTCCATAAATGAATTAAGTATTAAGTCATATATTTCCTTAGGCTTTCTATCTCCCTTTAATATTAAATAAAAGCCTGTTAGACATCCCATAGGACCCCAATATATTACCTGATCCTTCCAATTATCATTATTTCTAAGATATGTTGCAATAATATGCTCAAGCGAATGCATCGCTGAAACATCAATACAAGGCTCTACATTTGGTCTTTTTAATCTAATATCATATGTAGTTACCTTATTACCAGATAAATCATCCTGTCTACTTAAAAATATACCAGGAACGATATATCTATGATCTATTGAAAAGCTTTCTATTAAATCCATTATTAACACCTCTTTTTTAATAATATCATTGTTTATATATACATTCAATTTTTTAATAAAAATAAAAATAAAAGAGGCTATTAGCCTCATTAAGTCTATATTGGAGCAGGTGATGGGAATCGAACCCACGTCATTAGCTTGGAAGGCTAAGGTTCTACCATTAAACTACACCTGCATATAAAATGGTCGGGAAAACAGGATTCGAACCTGCGACATCTTGGTCCCAAACCAAGCGCTCTACCAAGCTGAGCTATTTCCCGATCAAGCATTCCTTACGAACGCTCGTTTATTATATCATAGCTATTTTTTAAAATCAATACCCTTTTTTACTTAAATTTTAAATAGCCTTTTTGCGTTTTCAGTAGTTATTTTATCTAACTCTTCTACTGAAATACCTCTTATATTAGCTATTTCCTCTAATACTAATTTAACATAGCTAGATTCATTTCTTTTACCTCGATATGGATGAGGTGCAAGAAATGGTGAATCTGTTTCTATTAATAATCTATTAATATCTATTTCCTTAGCTACACGCTTAGGCTCATTAGCATTTTTAAAGGTTACAGGTCCACCTAGGGATACATAAAAGCCGAGCTTTACGTACTCCTTTGCAAGCTCAAGTGATCCACTATAGCAATGCATTACACCCTTTAGCTTACCATTATAGCCTTTAATAATATCGAATGTATCCTGCTGGGCATCCCTTGAATGCACAATAATTGGTAAATCAAGCTTTATTGCAAGCTCGCATTGTAGCTTAAATAATGCCTTTTGATATTCGATATTTTCCTTTGTCCAATGATAGTCAAGACCACACTCACCTATCGCATATATTTTATTATTATTAATGAAATCAACTAATTTATTAAAATCATCTAAATATGTTGAGGCTGCCTCACTAGGATGTAAGCCTGCAGTAGGATAAAAGATATCATATTCCTTAGCTAAGGCTTGTGCCTTATCATTTGTTTCAAACGAAAAGCCTACTAATAATATTTGATTAACATTATTAGCCTTACATCTTTCTATGCATTCTAATAAATCATCCTTAAATTCATCCTCAAATAGATGTGAATGTGTATCTATCATAGCTAAATCTCCTAATTAATAAGTAATTACTCATTAATTATAATACATTTTATATTTATTTTGTAGCAAGAACCATTTCCTTACAATAATTATAAATATAATCTCCAGCATCCTTACCATGCTCTTCTACTATTCTTACTATTGCACTACCAACAATTACACCATCAGCGTATGCGCACATTGATTTAACATGCTCAGGCTTAGAAATACCAAAGCCTATAGCTACTGGAACATTTGTATACTTTCTTATTTCATTTACAATTTCCTTTAAATCAAATTTAAATTCATTTCTAACACCTGTTACACCTAGTGATGAAACTAAGTAAATAAAGCCTTCTGAAGCCTCAGCAATCTTCTTAATTCTATCCTCTGATGTTGGAGCGATTAGGCTAATAACCTTTTGGTTATATTTTTTAGCATACTTTTCAGCTTCCTTCTTTTCCTCATATGGCATATCAGGAATAATTATGCCTAGCATATTTAATTCCTGAGCTTTCTTAAAGAATCTATCATATCCATATGAAAATACTGGATTAACATATGTCATAAATACTAAAGGAAAATCTGGATGCTTACGTCTTACGTTTTTAAGCATATCAAATATCTTATCAGTTGTTGTTCCACTAGCAAGAGCTCTAATATCAGCCTTAGTTATTACAGATCCTTCAGCGATTGGGTCACTAAAGGGAATACCAATTTCAATTAGTGATACTCCAGCCTCAATCATTTTATCAATGAATACTTCAGTAGATGCTAAATTAGGATCTCCTGCAGTTATGAAGCCGATAAATGCTTTTTTATTAAATACATCATTAAAGCTACTCATTAATATCTACCCCCAAATATCTAGCAATTGAGGCACAGTCCTTGTCACCTCTACCAGAAAGATTAACTACTATAATTTTATCCTTACTCATTTTTGGAGCGACCTTTAAACAGTAGGCTACAGCGTGAGCTGATTCTACTGCAGGGATAATACCCTCACATTTAGATAGCTTTAGGAAGGCATCTACTGCCTCCTTATCTGTGATAGGTACATATTTTGCTCTACCAATAGAATTTAGGTATGCATGTTCAGGTCCGATTCCTGGATAATCTAAGCCAGCACTAATTGAATATACCTCATCGATTTGTCCATATTCGTTTTGGCAGAATATTGATTTCATACCATGGAAAATACCAATACTTCCTGTTGTGATAGTTGCTGCAGTTTTATTTGTATCAACGCCTAAGCCTGCCGCTTCACAGCCAACAAGCTCTACGCTTTTATCATCAATAAAATTGAAGAAGGCACCCATAGCATTTGAGCCACCACCAACACAGGCAATTACCATATCAGGTAATCTG
Source organism: Acholeplasmatales bacterium (assembly GCA_016282815.1). Taxonomy (GTDB): domain Bacteria; phylum Bacillota_I; class Bacilli_A; order Acholeplasmatales; family Anaeroplasmataceae; genus Anaeroplasma. The sequence goes on along the minus strand of JAEELU010000015.1, from coordinate 5,217 downwards.
TTTTCCTTTTCAAGGATTTGTTCCTTAATCTCCTTACTAATTACAGATTGAAAATCTCTAACGATTGTTGGAAATGGATGTGGTCCCATAACAGAGCCTAATACATATAATGTATCGCTCATTCTATTACTCCATTCCTTCATACATTCATTAACAGCATCCTTTAATACTCTAGAGCCACTCTTAACTGGATGAACCTTAGCACCTAAAAGCTCCATTCTAAACACATTAAGTGCTTGTCTTTTAGTATCCTCCTCGCCCATGAATATTTCACATTCCATATCCATTAATGCACAGGCAGTAGCTGTTGCTACACCATGCTGACCAGCACCAGTTTCAGCTATTATTCTAGTTTTACCCATTTTCTTAGCTAATAATACCTGACCAAGTACATTATTAATCTTATGGCTTCCTGTATGGTTTAAATCCTCTCTTTTTAGGTAGATCTTAGCTCCACCTAGCTCCTTAGTTAGCTTTTCAGCATAATATAGCTTTGATGGTCTATTTGCATACTCCTTTAATAGGTATTCTAATTCCTCGTTAAATTCCTTATCATCCTTATACTTATTATATGCTTCCTCAAGCTCTAATACTGCGTTCATAAGTGTTTCTGGAACATATTGTCCACCATATATACCAAACTTTGTATTACTCATTTCTACACCTTCTTATAAATTCCTTCATTTTATTGAAATCCTTATAGCCATCTGTCTCAACTCCAGTTGATACATCTATGCAGTAAGGATTTAGCTTTAATGCATCATCTAAATTATTTATATTTAATCCTCCGGCAAGGAAATATGGCTTATTAGTATTAATACTATTCCAATCAAATGTTATTCCCTTTCCTGGATCAGGATTATCAAATAATAAATAATCTGCATATTTACTATCACGATATGCTTTTATTATTGGTAGATTAGTTAGCCTTCTTACCTCTAATAAATAATCATCATCCTCATCACCATGTAATTGAATTAAATCAATTATATTTAAATCTAATACCTCTTTTATTAATGAAATATCATTATTTCTAAATACACCAACAGCCTTAATATCTTTATTAAGCTTAGCCTTTAATAAGCTCGCAAATTTTGGAGTAATTGTTCTTGTTTTATTTAATGCAAATATAAATCCTATATAATCAGGCTTAAGAATATTAGCATATTCTATATCCTCTAATCTTCTTAGGCCACAGATTTTAACGAGCATCTATATACTCCTTTAGTGTATCCTTAATGCTTTCTGATTTCATTAAGGCTTCTCCAATTAATACTCCATTTAAGCCAGCTCTTTTTACTTTTGCTACATCCTCAGTAGTTTTAATACCACTTTCTGATATTAAAATAATATCCTGATATTTCTTTCTTAATTCTTGAGATAAATCCTTATTTATACTAAAGTCATATAGATTCCTATTATTTACTCCTACTACCCTAGCTCCGCATTCAATTGCCATATCAATTTCAGCCTCGCTGTGAGTTTCAACTAAGCATGATAAACCAAGCTTATGTGCTAAATCTATAAATCTCTTTAGTATTTCTTTATCTAGTATTGCACAAATTAATAATATTAAGTCAGCACATATTTTCTTGGCTTCATATATTTGATATTCGTCAAATATGAAATCCTTTCTTAAAACAGGTATATTTACTTCCTTCTTAATATTCATTAAATGCTCATCTGCACCTAAGAAATAATCAGGCTCTGTTAGACAACTTATCGCATCAGCCCCATTTGCTTCATATTCCTTAGCTATTTCTAAATAATTATAATCTTCTTTAATAATTCCCTTTGATGGTGATTTATGCTTACATTCACAAATGAATATAAAATTCTTATTTTTAAACAAATCATAAAACCTAAATACTGGATTAGTAGGAATTGTTATTTCCTTCTTTAATTCCTCTAAAGGCTTATTTTCCTTTATTGTCTTGTAGCGTTCCTTTCTTTTTAAGACAATATCATCTAATATCATTAGTAACCTCTACTAGCTTATTTAGAGTATTAAGTGCCTTACCACTATCAATAGCTTCCTCTACAAGCTTTACTGAATCCTTAATAGATTTTCCAGTATATACATGCACTGCACAGGCACTATTTAATACAACAACATCTCTTTTAGCACCCTTAACTCCACTTAATACATCTAGAGCTATCTTCTTATTCTCCTCTGGTGTACCACCAACGATATCAGAATGTGGCGAACGCTTTAATCCATATTCCTCAGGAGTTATTTCATATTCCTTGATTTCTCCACCATTTTCAAATTCAGCTACGTATGTTTTATCTGAAATACTTATTTCATCTACTCCATCCATACCATATACTACCATAGCACCCTTTAGGCCTTTTTTCTTTAATACCTCACATACAGGTCTTACTAATTCCTTCTTATATACACCTAATACCATATGTGTTGCGTTCATTGGATTGATAAGTGGTCCCATGATATTGTAGATTGTCTTAATACCTAGTGCCTTTCTTACAGGTCCAACGAATCTCATTGCTTGATGATATACTGGTGCGAATAGGAATACAATTCCTGCCTTATCAAGTACATCCTTTGCATGCTTTGAAGCAAAATCAAATTTAACACCTAAAGCTTCAAATAAGTCACCAGCACCACACTTTGATGAAACTGATCTATTACCATGCTTTGCTACCTTAACACCACATGATGCGATAACTATTGATGATACAGATGAAATATTGAATGAGAATGATCTATCTCCACCTGTTCCTACTATATCAAGTACATCATAGCCTGGGTCGATTATTTCTGCAACCTCAAGCATTGCCTTTACAGCACCTACAACCTCAACTGGCTTCTCACCCTTAATAGATAAAGCTGTAAGGAAGGCACCCATCATTGCAGGCTCTACCTCGTTTTTCATTATGGCTAATATAGCCTCAAACATTTCTTCTTCAGTTAAATCCTTACCTTCAGTTAATTTTACTAATAATTCCTTCATTTTTCCTTACCTCAAAAAATTCTTTAATATTTGCATGCCATCCTTAGTTAATATTGATTCAGGATGAAATTGAATCCCATATATTGGGTATTTCTTATGCTCTACAGCCATTATCTCATTATCACTATTATATGCTGTTATTCTTAATTCCTCTGTTTTTCCACTACCAATTAATGAATGATAGCGGGCAGCTTGTATTTCACCATTTAAGCCTTTGAATAATGTAGAGTTATTATCTACCTTTACATTATCCTTTTTACCATGACATATCCTTTTAGCATTGATGATATTTAATCCAAATACATCACATATTGCCTGATGACCAAGGCATACACCTAAGATTGGAATATTATGTATTTTTCTTACTATATCCTCAATTATTCCAGCATTCTCTGGTCTACCAGGTCCTGGTGATAAAATGATATGTGATGGATTAAGCTTTATTATTTCATCAACTGTCATTTCATCATTTTTAATTACCTTTATATTTGGATTAATAGATCCGACATATTGATATAAATTAAATGAAAATGAATCATAATTATCTACTAATAAAATCATATCTATTCCTCCATTGCCTTTAATGCTTTAAATGTAGCCATTGCTTTATTTTCTGTTTCTAAATATTCAGAATCGATATTGCTATCCATAACAATACCACCACCGGCTTGTAAATATATGTTATTGTTCTTTTTAACTATTGTTCTAATAACAATACACATATTCATATTGTCTCTAAAATCTATATATCCTAGACTTCCACCATAGATACCTCTTTTTTCAACCTCTAACTCATCTATTATTTCCATTGCTCTAAGCTTAGGGGCACCTGATAAGGTACCTGCAGGAAGGATTGATTGTAGAGCATCTAGTGATGATAAATTATTCTTTATCTTACCAATTACTGTAGATGATATGTGCATTACATGAGAGAATCTTAAAACCTTCATATAATCTAATACCTTAACAGAACCAAATTCAGCAACTCTACCAACATCGTTTCTACCTAAATCAACAAGCATGTTGTGCTCTGCAAGCTCCTTTTCATCGGCTAATAATTCTCTTTCTAAATTATCATCCTCTATTGTATCCTTACCTCTAGGTCTAGTACCTGCAATAGGATAGGTAGATATTATTTCATTATCCTTCATACATAGAGTTTCTGGAGAGGCACCTGCAATCTCTAACTCATCATTTTTGTAATAATACATATATGGAGATGGATTAATACTTCTTAAATTTCTATAGGCTTCAAATAATGATCCTTCTATTTCACCCTTAAATCTTCTAGAAAATACACATTGGAATATATCACCATCATAAATATATTTTTTTATTTTTTCTATTTTTTTACTATATTCCTCTTTAGAATCAATTGATTCAGGAGCCTTAAGTATTTTTACATTTTCCTTCTTTATTTCAGGAATCTTAAATACTAAATCCTTTATACATTTAATATTTTCCTTTGCTTTATTATATTCATTTTCTAAATTGTTAGTTTTGATATTACAGATGATTATTATCTTTTGCTTAAATGCATCAAAGGCGATTACCTTATCGAATAACAATAGCTCGTAATCATTAAATTTGGCTTCATCCTTTGAATTAATCTTAAGCTTAGGCTCTAAATACTTATATGAATCATAAGCAAAATATCCAATGAATCCACCACAAAATGGAGGTAAGCCCTCAATCTTAGGTGCTTTATATTCGCTTAATATTTTTCTGATTTCCTCAATTGGCTTTTCACTATAAAATTCCTTATCGTTTATTTTTACTATATTATCCTTACAAGAAATACTAAGGATAGGGTCATAGCCTAAATATGAATATCTAGAGAATTTAGATACATCTACTGATTCTAATAAATAAAATTTATTACTCTTCTCTTTGATATTTCTAAGAACATTAAGTGGGGTAATTGAATCACTTAAGTATTCCTCGTATACAGGAACTACATCATAATCTCCATATTTCTTTAATTCTTCTAGCTTCATCATAATATCAATCTCCTTTATATAATAAAAAAAGCCTGTCCTATCGTATAGGACAAGCGTAAAAACCTGCGGTACCACCTAAATTGCTTAAAAAGCCACCTCTATCGAGTGCAATCACACCCTCAACTCTGTAACGGGAGTTCCCGGATTAGCTACTAAAATTCACCTTTCCCTCAAAGGCCCAACATCAAATCCGCTTATTATAACATCACACCAATCGTTACTCTCTGAAAATGCGCTTTTTG
>JAEELU010000121.1 GCA_016282815.1 Acholeplasmatales bacterium | reverse complement strand
TAGGAATCGAACCCACAACCTACTGATTACAAGTCAGTTGCTCTACCAATTGAGCTATTTCGGCATGGTGGAGGACAACGGGCTCGAACCGCTGACCCTCTGCTTGTAAGGCAGATGCTCTCCCAACTGAGCTAGTCCTCCGCGCAATAACAATGATACAATAATATCATTATTATGTCAACATAAATGTAAAAAAAATAAGGGTATTTATTACCCTTACTTTTCAAGCTTAATTACTTCTGTATATGCCATAATTAATGGTCCAACGCCTTTAGCATCATTTTCTACTACTGGCTCTGAAATATAATATTCATATGAACCATCTCTTCTTCTGTTTTTATCAGGTCCAAGTCCGGCAACAAGACAGATACCACCTAAATTAAGGTCTCCGTCTGGCTTAACAGAAAGATACTTATCACAAATACCATTAAATATATCAAGTCCGATTTGACGATATCTTTCAGGTAAAGCATTTAATCTTACTGCCTTTAATATAGCATAGGAAATCATCGCAGATCCTGATGTTTCTAAATAGTTACCCTCTTTGCCTGGGAAATTAGGTACCTGATAGAACATCTTAGATTCCTTATCCTGATATTGTAATATACCATCAATTGTTTCCTTTATTAATGCTTTAATTGTATGATATTCATCATACATTTGCTCATCCATATAATCAAGTACATCGACTAAGGCAACAGTGAACCAGCCAATTGATCTTAACCAGAAATTCTTTGATAGACCTGTAGTTTTATCAGCCCAGAACATTACCTTTTCACTATCATATCCATGATAATAAAGCTTAGCCTTTTCATCGAACATTAGCTTTCTTACATTAGAAAATTGATTAATAATATCATGATAATCCTTACTACCTCTTAATGTCATATAACGAGTATAGAAAGGCTGTGCCATATATAATCCATCAAGCCATACCTGATTTGGATAAATCTTCTTATGCCAGAAGTTACCCTCCTTAGTTCTAGGATGTGTTTTAATTTGTGTAAACACAAGCTCTATAGCCTTATCATATTTAGGATTCTTAGTAATATTATATAAATCAAATAATATTCTTGATTCACTAATATCATCTGTAGAATACTTTTCTACCTCGTAGCCCTTAATAGTTCCATCCTCGTTGATATAATAATCAACAAAGCTTTCTACGAAATCTAAGTATTTTTTGTTGTTAGTAGTTTTATATAATTCAACAAGTGATGTCATCATACAGCCATCAATATAATTCCATGCTGGCTCCTTACCCTGCTTAATTGACTCTATATTCCATAGAGGCATATCAGGCTTTGATGTCATTAGCTTATCAATATATCTATCAATAATTTCGTTCATAATAGTTAATTCACCTCATTTAGCAATTTGATTATATCTAAATAATTACTTATTTACAAGATAAATCATTTAATGCCTTCTCTATTTCTTCCTTTTTAATATAACCCTCTCTTAGGATATCTATCTTACCATCAATAATTTTAACTACTGTAGATGGTATCTCTAATATCTTAGTATCATTATCATATATCTTATCTACTAGCTTACCATATTTTTCTACTATTTCATTATAATGATTCATTGGTGCCTCACCAGAATCATTAACTGATGTTGTAAGCATAGGACCATTTTCATCTAATATATTAAGTGCTATTTTAGAATTTGGTATTCTTACACCAATAGTATTGTAGCCTATTTTATTTTTAACTATATCCTTTGATTCTAATATTAATGTTAAAGCGCCTGGTAGGAATTTATTAATTAATACCCTAGCACTAGAATCAATTATAGCAATATCATCAATTTGATTAATATTACTACATAGACAGGCAAGAGGCTTATCCTTTGGTCTATTTTTTATTTTATAAATTCTTTCTATTCCTTCAATATCAAATATTTGAGTACCTATACCATATACAGTATCTGTAGGAAATATAATTACTCTTCCCATTTAAAATCACCTACATAAATAAATGTCATTCTATCTCTTCCCTCTAAATCCTTAAGTACCTCTACCTTAGAATTAGGGAAATATCTATTAGCTAAGGCTATCATTTCTTCCTTTTTATCATAGCCATGCTCAAAGGCTATCATTGCCTTTTTATTTAGATAAGGCTTTAGACCTGATAGAATTATACGATAGAATTTCATTCCATCATCTCCACCAAATAGAGCTATATTAGGCTCATTATCCTTAACGAGGCTCATTACCTCCTCAGCCTCAGGAATATAAGGTGGGTTAGATACGAATATATCAAATTTCTTTCCCTTAAGTGGCTCTAGCATATCACCGATTAAGAATTTAACATTCGCACCTAGCTTTTCATTATTTTGTTTAGCAACCTTAATAGCCTCCTTAGATATATCAGTACCTATTACTGTCATATTCTTTTCCTCTAATGCAAGTGATATGGCAATACAGCCTGAGCCTGTAGCTAAATCGCATACATTAACCTTTTGACCACTAAAGTGCTCATCATAGCGATATAATATATTTTCAACAAGCTCCTCTGTTTCATATCTAGGTATTAATACATCCTCGTTAACAATAAAATCATAGCCATAGAAGTTACTATAGCCTATTAAATATTGAATAGGCTTATTTTCATATAGATATACATTAAATATTTCATCAAATTTATTAACGATATCTTCTTCTATTTCCTCATTCATTTTTAGATAAAGTTCGTTAGTTTCATATCCTGTAACATGCTCTAAAAGTAATATTACAGCTGATTCCTCCTTATCATTATCTATAGCTATTTTTTCCTTATCCCTTATAAATTTTTGATATGTCATAAAGTAGCCTCCCTTTTTTAAAAAAAGAGATTCAAATTGAATCTCCTTTAGTCAAATTTTCTTTTTTCCTTAAGCTTCCTAATTAGTGATGTCAATCTTATATCAAATTCTAGTGTTCTATCCTCTAAATCATTTTCTAAATGAATATAAGGATCCTTTACATATTTAGAGGTAAAGTAATCAACACATGTGCCATTTTTAATAGCGAAGAATGTAGGAACATCCATTTTAGCAATTAAAGTATCTCTAACTAGTGTGTCACTTTTAAATTTAGTTTTTTCTACAATGTAATAATATTTAAGCTTATTCTCAAGTGTTAAACAATCTCTTAGGTCCTCTTCCTCTTGGAATACATTAATAAATCTTGGGTTATAAACTAATACCTTTTCTACGCCTTCTCTTTTAGCAATGTCGTTTACTTCCTTCATTACTGCCTGCATATTCTCACTAAAGCTTCCACCAATAATTACTAATGCGGAACCAAAATTATCTAATATTTGGATTAAATCCTCGTATTTTAAATCTACAAATACATTTTCAGGATCGTTTAAATATTTATATTCTGAACAAAAGTCCATTTTATCCCTCACTTTGGTTTTTATAATCTATATAGCTCTTATATAATTCTTTTCTATCAATATTTAGCATATGAGCAACCTCTTTGATTGCGCTATTAGGCTTATAGCCAAGTGAGATGAGCTCATCTATCTTCTTTAAAGGGTCAGATGTGTCAGCCTCCTCATGGTAGCCTTCTACTATTAATACTATTTCACCCTTTATAGAATCTAGCTCTAGTACCTCGCTTATTTTAGCTCTAATGAATTCCTCATAGGATTTAGTAAGCTCTCTTGCGATACAAATATTTCTATCACCAAATACATCAAGCATATTTTTTAATGTATCAAATATTCTATGAGGTGCCTCATAAAATATTAATGTATGCTCAATATATTTAAGTGAATTAAGCTCAGCTAATCTTTTTGTTTCCTTGCTATCTAAAAAGCCAAAGAAGGTATAGGGCATAGCAACAAAGCCAGAAGCGATTAATGCACTTATTCCAGCTGAAGCACCGGGTATCGTAGAAACTGCAATACCAGCATCAACTGCATCCCTAACAAGCTTATAGCCAGGATCTGATATAACAGGTAGACCTGCATCAGAAATAATAGCTATCTTCATTCCACTTTTTAGCTCATCAATTATCTTTGATGTTTTTTCTTGAGAAAATTCATGATATGACTCATATACATTTTTGATTGAATAATGATCTAATAATACCTTAGAATTCCTAGTATCCTCTGCATATATTTTATCTACAGATTTAAGAGTTTCTATCGCTCTAAGGCTAAAATCACCTAAATTACCTATAGGTGTAGCAACTAAATATAATATAGCCTTATCGCTATCAAAGCTTCTAATTCTCATTAGTTCTTAATAATTCTAATTGATTTTTCTCTTAAATCACGATATGCATAAACGATAGAGATTAATTCTCTTCTCTTTTCGTTACTGATATCAAACTTCTTTTGGATTTTCTCTAGGAATAATAATTCACTAGTATTATATAAATCATCCTCCATGGAAATAGTAACTAGATTTAAATATACTACATTCTTAACTACAGAGTTTGAGCTAGTGAAGAATTCAATTGTATTCTCAACAGTATCAGTTAATCTGAATGAATATTCATCCTTAACCTGATCAAGCTCAGCTATCATCTTAGTGATAACTCTCTTTTCAACCTCTGTTGGCTCACCATCTATATCAACCATATAGATAGCTAAATCCAAAAACTTTAGCATTTCCTTCTTGTTTAGTAAACTTAAAAACATAATTTAGTCAACTCCTTCGTAATTATATATTTTTAAGACATCATCTGTCCATTTACTATCACTTTCATAAACGTATAGTGGATTAAGAACTCTTAATCCCTCATTACCATCCTTTACACCATCAATTAATATATGATTACATTCACTACCAAACTTTGGATATATAAATTGTAATCTTTTTGGTTCAATCTTATATTTTCTAAAGGTATCTAATATTTCAAGTAATCTATCAGGTCTATGCACCATAACTAGATGTCCACAATTATTAAGGAGTAATGATGCCTCCTTAACGATATCATCTAAGGATGCCATGATTTCATGTCTTGCGATAGCCTTAGAATCTAGTGGATTAATATTGTTATTTCCCACCTTAAAGAATGGTGGATTACAGGTAACTAAATCAAATGAGTGAATACCTATTTCATTGCTGATACCTATTAGGTTAGCATTAATCATTTTGATTCTATCATTTAATTTGTTTTCATCAATTGACATATTAGCCAAATCATAGGAATGCTTCTGTATTTCTACACCTATTATTTCACCATCAAATCTTAATGATAGGTAAAGAGGTATAGGTGCATTTCCACTACATAAATCGCATACCCTTTTAATTCTTTTTGTCATCTTAGGAAATGATGCTAGAAGCATCGAATCAATAGAGAAATTAAAATAATCTGTATCCTGATATATTTTAAGTAGCTCTCTTCCTAAAAGCTCATTACAAACTATCGGCATCGTCATCAACTTCTTCTCTAGTAACCTTATCCTTTGATGGTGTAAATTTTACATCATCAAGCTTAAGGTAGCCGAATTTATTTTCCTCACCTACGTATTTAACCTTTAAATTACGATTAACTACATCGCATGATAATACCTTTGCAGGTCCATCCTTTGTTTCAACGATATCACCAATATCAGGTGCGTGACGTCTTAATTCCTTATATAAATCATCCTCATAATTTATACAGCATAATAATTTACCACAGTTACCACTAATCTTTACTGGATTTAATGATAATGATTGGTTCTTACACATTTTTACTGATACATTAGCAAATTCAGTAATAAAGGTTTTACAGCATACTATTAATCCACAAGGACCAATACCACCAAATACCTTCGCTCCATCACGAGAGCCTACCTGTCTTAATTCAATTCTTGTATGATAAATATCAGCTAAATCCTTAACTAAATCTCTAAAGTCTACTCTACCCTCAGATTCAAAATAAATAATAAGCTTACTTCTATCAAGTGTATATTCACTTTCTAGAACCTTCATCTCAAGGTTATGAGTTTTACTTAGCTCCTTAGTTTTCTTTAATATATCAGCCTCTAAGGTTTTATTATATTCAAATTGCTCAATATCATTTTGTGTAGCAATTCTTAGTACATCCTTTAGCTCTGATGTTAAATCCATTTCATTTAGATCAAATACATCTCCAACACAATAGCCAAGCTCTGTACCTCTAATTGTACTTACAACAACCTTAGTACCATTTGTTAATTTTAATTTTCCAACCCCAAAGAAATATCTTTTCCCTAAAGGCTTAAATTGAACCCTAATCGCTTCCATAATTCACCACTATATAAATTTAAGAGTAAGCTCAAAAAATACATTTTTTGGAGTTACATTGCTTTTTAGCTTATCAGCAAGTGTAATTATATCCAAAACCCTACTCCTAACATCGTTTTTTACAATTTTAATATACTCTTCGATTTTATCACATAGTGGTAATAAAATCAAATTATCGTTATCCTTTTTGTACAAATTAGCCTCAAGTAAAAATTCAATTACCCAGCATAATAATCTTCTTATATTTTCACCATTTGAGAATAAATCGACATTAGCTAAATAATATTTAACCATATCTGTTTTATTCTTTACTGAAATAAAATTGATAAAGGCATCCTTAACATCTATAAATGCTGGATCATTATACATTTCTACTGCTTCCTCACTATCATTAGTTAAAAGTGATAATAATCTAGCATCGATATCACTAATACCTGATTCCATAATGATATCCTTTAGGTCAAGCTTTGGTATGGCACCAAAATGACATAAATTACATCTAGATTGGATAGTATTTACTACATTAGATAGCTCAGTTGCGATAAATACACCAATAGTTTCTGTTTTATTTTCTGGATCCTCTATAAATTTAAGAAGGCTGTTTTGAGCTGCACTAGTCGCAGTATCAATACCATCAACTATATATATTCTTGAGCCCTCTACAAGGCTTGTTTTAGAATATTCCTCCTGTAAATCCATTATTTGTTCCTTAAGAATCATTGTTTTATTCTCAAGTATTGAAAAATAATTTACATTCATATGATTACCAGCAAGAATGCTTTTACATGTATCACATTCTAGGCAGCCACCATTTTCACAATATAGCATACAGGCTAGGGCGTATGCCATTTCCTTTTTACCTGTACCCTTATCACCATAGAATAAATAAGCATGTGATAATCTATTATTCATTTTTTCTGATTTCAAAATTTTATATATTTTATTTTGACTTTTTACCACACTGCTTACATTCATTCTATACACCTAAATATTCTAATATTATTTTTTTACAATCCTTTATAACATCCTCAAGTGGTTGATTACCATCAACTACTTTGATTCTGTCTGGATAAAGCTTTAAAGCCTCATGATATCCATCATATACCTTATTATGGAAATCAATTGTTTCTAAATCTAATCTATCTGTTTTATCTCTTAATGATAATCTCTTTAGGGCTACCTCTGGCTTAACATCAATAAATATTGTTAAATCAGGTAAATAATCTAAAGCAAATGAGTTAATGCTTAATACTCTATCTACACCTAAGCCTCTAGCACATCCCTGATAGGCAATAGATGAATCTAGGAATCTATCACATAATACTACATAGCCTGCCTCACACATAGGAATAACCTTTTCCTTTAGATGCTGCATACGGCTTGCTGCGTATAATAAAGCTTCTGTTTCAGAAGTCATTTCCTTATTATCGATATCTAGAATAATACTTCTAATTTTCTCAGCAATTTTAATTCCGCCGGGTTCTCTAGTAGTAATATATTTTATATTCATTTCATCAAATAGCTTTGATATTTCACCAATTATTGTAGTCTTACCACTGCATTCTCCACCCTCAAAGGTAATAAAGTTTTTCAAAATAATCACGTCCTTATCTAAATTATATTACAAATAAACGGCATAATAAATATAATTTATTATAATTTCTTATTATTAAAAAATGCCTGTAGGAAAATACCTACAAGCATTTTAATTAAAATTATAAAATTACTATTTCTTTGGGAACTTAACTCTATTAGCGTTATATGAGGTATGTAGATACTTTTCTGATATTTCGCTACATGGCTCCTCAAAGAATTCCTTATAAAGCTGTTGGATTTGAGGGTTATTATGTGATTGACGAATCTTTTGTTTTTCATCCTCACTATATAATACCTTAGCACGCTTTTCTCTATAAGTAATTTCAATATCAATATCCTCATTTGGTAGATATTGAGGCTTAATGTATGGTTGACCACCACCATTGATACAGCCACCTGGACAGCACATTACCTCGATGAATGCATATGGGCTTGTGCCATTCTTGATTTGCTCAAGTAAAGGCTTAGCATTTGACATACCGCTTGTTACAGCAACCTTTAATTCTTGACCATTAAGATTGAATGTTGCTTCCTTAACACCTTCAAGACCTCTTACTGCTTCAAACTTAAGCATATCAGCTTCCTTACCAGTTAATACCTTATTAGCTGTTCTTAAGGCAGCCTCCATAACACCACCAGTTACACCGAAGATAACACCAGCACCAGTATAATCACCTAATAGATCTGGATCGAAATCCTCTTCAGGAAGAAGATTCCAGTTGATACCAGCTCTCTTAATTAATCTAGCTAGCTCTCTAGTTGTTAATACAGCATCTACATCTCTTAATCCATCAACTGAATTTTGAGGACGAATTTCTTCTGTCTTTTTAGCTGTACAAGGCATGATTGAAACAACAAAGATATCCTTTGGATCGATACCCTTCTTCTTTGCCCAATAGCTCTTTAATACAGCACCAACCATTTCATGTGGACTCTTACATGTAGAAACATTTGGAATTAATTCAGGATAGAAATATTCCATATAATTAATCCAACCTGGTGAACAAGAAGTGATTTGAGGTAAAACTCCGCCCTTCTTAATTCTATTAATTAACTCAGTACCTTCCTCCATAATTGTTAAGTCAGCACCGAAGTTAGTATCATATACCCTATAGAAGCCTAATCTTCTTAAAGCAGCAACCATCTTACCAGTTCCTGGTGTTCCAACAGGTTGACCGAATTCCTCAGCAATTGCAGCTCTTACAGCTGGAGCAGTTTGAACGATTACATACTTACCAGCAGCCATAGCCTCATCAACCTTATCAATTTCAGAGATTTCTGTTAAAGCTCCAGTAGGACATACTAATACGCACTGTCCACATTGTAAACATGGAACCTCAGAGAATGATCTATTCTCAGCAGGAGCAACAATTGTATTGAAGCCTCTGTTTTCAAAGCCTAAAATACCAATTCCTTGTGCTTCCTTACACTTTTCAATACATCTACCACAAAGAATACACTTTGATGTATCTCTTCTAATACCAGGACCGATTTCATCAACAGTTACTGCTGTCTTAGCACCAGCATATTGACCTTCTCTAGCTCCTACGATATTAGCAACATATAATAATTCACAGCTATGGTTCTTAACGCATTGCTGACAATTCATATTATGGTTAGATAATAATAATTCAACACTTGTTCTTCTATCTCTAACTGCCATTGGAGAAGAAATTCTAACCTCGAATCCCTTTTCTACTGGTACGTCAGCAACAGGGTATGAACAAGATGCAAAGCACTTTGAACCTCTCTCTGACTTAATTTCAACTAGACATACACGACAGCTAGCTGTAGAACATTTTCCGCCCTTAATATAGCATAGATGTGGAATGTTATAGCCACATAATTCAGCTGCTTCTAAAACTGTTAAGTTAGCAGGAACGGAATAAACTTGACCTTCAATTTTGACATTGACCTTTTTAATTTCTTCGCTCATTTTTATACCTCCTACTTCTTCTCAATAGCCTTGAATGTACAAGCTGTGTAGCATGTACCACACTTAATACACTTAGATTGATCAATTACATATGGCTCCTTACCTGGAACACCAGTAATACAGTTAACTGGACAATTTCTAGCACACTTAGAGCACTTTTTACACTTATTTGGATCAATTACATATTGCATTAAATTCTTACATACGTGAGCAGGACATACCTTTTCATTAACATGGGCAGCATACTCATCAGGGAAATTAGCTAATGTACTTAATACAGGGTTTGCAGCTGTTTGACCTAAAGCACAAAGTGAACCAGTCTTAATAACCTGAGCTAATTCCTTCATGTCTGTTAAAGTCTTTTGAGTTGCTTTTCCTTCTGTAACTGATGTTAACATTTCTAGTAATCTTGTTGTACCAATTCTACATGCAGTACACTTACCACAAGATTCATCCTTGATGAATTCCATATAGAATTTAGCAACGTCAACCATACAGTTGTCTTCATCCATAACAATAGCTCCACCTGAACCCATCATTGAGCCTTTTCTTACTAATGAATCGTAATCAATTGGAGTATCTAAATCCTTTTCAGTTAAGCATCCACCTGATGGACCACCAGTTTGAATAGCCTTAAACTT
>JAEELU010000120.1 GCA_016282815.1 Acholeplasmatales bacterium | reverse complement strand
AATTCCTTTAATCTTTTTACCTCAGGTAAATCATTAATCGATTCAATTAATTTATCAGTGCTATTCACAAAGCTCTCCTATCATAAACCATGTTTTAGCCTCAGTAATTTTAACCTTAACAGTTTTACCAATTAATGATAAATCGCTTGATTTAAAATGAGTAAGCTTTAGATTTGGTGAATAACCACACATCATTCCATCACCATTCTTAGATTCGCCATCAACTAGTACCTCTACTGTCTTACCTACAAATCTTTGATGACCCTTTAGGTAGCCTTCATTTATTATTTCATTTAATCTATTTAATCTTTCATGCTTTTCTGAATCAGATACATTATCCTCCATCTTAGCTGCAGGTGTACCCTCTCTCTTTGAATAAATAAATGTGAATGCACCCTCAAAGCCTACTTCCTTACATAGCTTTAGAGTATTTTCAAATTGCTCATTTGTTTCATTAGGGAAGCCTACGATTATATCTGTAGTTAAGCTGATTTCAGGGACAAGCTCCTTAAGCTTATTAACCTTAGTCATATATTCATCATATGTATATTTACGGTTCATCTTCTTTAGAATTTCATCATCGCCTGATTGAACTGGTAAATGTAGGTGTGGCATAACACTCTTACAGTCACGCATAGCCTCCATTGTTTTTAAATCTAAATCTCTTGGATGAGATGTAGTATATCTAATTCTTTCAATACCAGTTTTATCTAAATCATATAATAAATCACCGAATGTATAATCACCAGCTAAATCCTTACCATAGGCGTTAACATTTTGTCCTAAAAGTGTAACCTCTTTATAGCCTTCCTTAACTAGCTCCTTAACCTCATTGATGATATCATTCTTAGCTCTAGATCTTTCTCTACCTCTAGTGTAAGGAACTATACAATATGTACAAAATTCATCGCAACCAAACATAATATTAACCCAAGCCTTATGATGAGATGCTCTTACCTTTGGAGCGTCCTCTAGAATATTACCCTCATTTGATAATACCTCTACTACCTTAGCCTTTGTTAAATAGGCTTGATAAATAAGCTCAGGTAAATGGTCTCTATTATGTGTACCAAATACTAAATCGATAAAATCATATGATTCTAGTATCTTTTGAGTTGCGTTCTCCTCCTGTGGCATACATCCACAAATTCCAACTATCATATCTGGGTTTTCTCTTTTTCTACCCTTTAATTGACCTAATACACCCCAAATTCTTTGTTCTGCATTTTCTCTAATAGCGCATGTATTTAATAATACAACATCACTATTCATTGGGTCAGTAGATAATGTATAGCCAACTGACTCTAGTATACCAGCCATTACCTCACTATCAGCCTCATTACCTTGGCATCCATAGGTAAAAATATAATATGTCTTACCCTTACCTAAGCTATTATATTTATTATCTAGACGATATCTAATAGTTTCAATATTATTATTTTTTCTTGATCTAGCTTCCTTTAATGAAGGTAAAGCAATTTTAATATTCTTCATAATTACACCTTAACTCTCTCAGCAAATCTAATAATTTTATTATCCTTGCCTAAATCTAATATAACACCATTGATTTTATAATAATCATCCTCTTGAACCTTAAGCTTTTCATACATTCCGGTTCTAAATCTATCTATTACCATTTGTATGTCATCACCTAAAATTGATTCATAGGCTCCACACATTCCCATGTCTGATATAAAGCAGGTATTCTTATATACCTCCTCATCAGCTGTTTGAGTATGAGTATGTGATCCTACTATCGCAGAAACACGTCCTGCAAAATCATAAAAGAATGCCTTCTTTTCACTTGTAGCATCAGCGTGGAAATCTACAATTATATAATCTGCCTTAATATTCTCAAGCAATCTATCCATTGTTTTAAATGGACAATCAAGTGGAGTATTAGTATACACTCTACCTAGCATATTAACTAGAGCAATCTTTTGATCATTATAATTTATGTATAATACATCCTTACCATAGGTTGTATTTAAATTTGCAGGTCTTACAATTGAGGCATCATCAATATATGATTTAATCTCTGATTTGGAGAATGTATGATTACCCATCGAAATTGCTGATATGCCTAAAGCCTTAAGCTCCTTATAGTGCTTTTGGGTAAGTCCGCTACCAGCCGATACATTTTCAGCATTCGCAAATACTAAATTTATTTTGTTTTCCCTTTTAATTCTTTCTAGGTTATTCTTTAATACATCGATATTTTTTTCACCGACTATATCACCTAAATATAGTATTCTCATATACCCTCCTTTAAATTGCTAAAAAGAGTGAATGTAAATCCACTCTTTCCATTTTAATTATTTAGCTACATCAGTAGCACGAGTTTCTCTAATTACAGTAACCTTAATAGTACCTGGATATTGAAGCTTATTTTCAATCTCATTCTTAATTTGACGAGCAATTGTGATTGTTGTTAAATCATCAACCTCTTCAGGGTTAACGATAACTCTTACCTCACGACCTGCTTGAATTGCGAATGAAGATGAAACGCCCTTGATTCCATTAGAAATAGCCTCTAGGTTCTCTAAACGCTTTGTATAATTTTCTAATGAATCAGATCTAGCTCCTGGTCTTGCACTTGATAATGCATCAGCAGCAGCTACAAGTACCGCAATAATAGTTTTTGGTGCAACGTCCTCATGGTGAGATGCTATAGCATCGATAACCTCTCTAGGCTCATGATACTTTTGAGCAAGCTCAACACCGATTTCTACGTGGCTACCTTCAATTTCATGGTCTACTGCTTTACCGATATCATGAAGTAATCCAGCTCTTCTTGCTAAAACCTCGTTTTCACCGATTTCAGAAGCTAGCTTACCAGCTATCATAGCAGTTTCAATTGAATGCTTTAAAACATTCTGTCCGTAGCTTGTTCTGAAGTTTAGTCTACCGATTAATCTTACTAGATCTGGATGAATCTTACCGATACCTGTTTTGAATACGGCATCCTCACCCATCTCACGAATAACCATTTCAACCTCGCCTCTACAACGCTCTACAACTTCTTCAATTCTTCCTGGATGGATTCTACCATCTGTAACTAAGATTTCAAGTGAACGCTTAGCTATCTCACGTCTTACTGGGTCAAATCCAGATAAAACAACAGCCTCTGGAGTATCATCAATAATTAAATCAACACCAGTTAATGACTCAAACGCACGAATATTTCTACCCTCACGTCCGATAATTCTACCCTTCATTTCTTCAACAGGTAATGATACAGTTGATACTGTAGCCTCACCAGCAGTTTCACCAGCATACTTTTGGATTGCAAGAGCTAAAACATTCTTTGCCTTAGTTTGTACTATAGCCTTAGCCTTTTCCTCTTCATCCTTAATATACTGTGCAATTTCATCTCTCATAGATTCATGTACAGTTTCAAGGATGATTTCTCTTGCTTCCTCCTTGGTAAGATTAGCAACCTCACTTAATTTCTTTTCTTGTTCTTTGAGTAATGCTTCTACCTTATTATTTTGTTGTTCTAATTCTAATTTTTTCTCATCAATTTTTTGTTCTTTACCATTAAGAATTTCTTCACGTCTATCAAGATTAGAAGAACGTCTATCTAATGTGTCTTCACGCATATTTAGTTTGTTCTCTAATTCTACGACAACGCTCTTTCTTTCTCTAATGTCAGCCTCGGCCTCAGCCTTTAGCTCTTGAATTTCTTTTTTAGTTTCGTTAATTGATTCTTTTTTAGTCTTTTCAGCTGTTGCGTTAGCCTCAGCTATAATCTTATCAGCTTCATTCTTTGCATTATCTACTGATTTTCTGTGAGTAACCATTCTCACAACAAAACCACCAGCAAATCCTAAAGCCAACCCCAAAACAATAAGGAGAATACTTAACCAAATTTCCATTTGTATTTTCCTCCTATATTATTGTTAAAAGTCATAAAAACTCCCAAAACTATTATACTAATTTTAGGAGCTTTAGTCAATTTATATTAATTTTTTATATATAAATAACATTTATGAAATGTATTTTAACTATAAATATTAGTTATAACTAATCCTTTGACCTAACGGGTATAGGAAGTAGCTTTCTTGTTCTAGATTTATATTCCTCATAGCCTTCCTTATATCCTATAAGCTTCTTCTCGGCAAGAGGGATAGAAATAAATAAAAATAGCATGTTTACAAGTATTGCACCAAATATTACATACCAATAATTAAAATTATTGAATAAGAAAACAAATAATACTCCATACCAGAATAATATCTCACCTAAATAATTAGGATGCCTTGAATATTTCCATAAGCCAATATTAATTATTTCAGATCTAGATTGTCTAATTTTTTTAAATTTATGAATACTTATATCAGATGTAAATTCTAATGTAACTGCAATTAATATTACTGCATAGCCAATAATATTTAATGTCTCAAAATCACAGCCATTAATTACATATAATAAGGCAGGTATAGATGCTAAGAATACTAATAACGTTGGCATCATATGTATACCTAATAAATTAACTATTTGATATAGCTTACCTGTTTTATTCTTTAAATCAGTATATCTCCAATCACAATATTTAATATCATTAAATGTTATGATGAAATTAACTGTCAATCTAATTGCCCATAATAATATAAAGCCAAGGAATAATATTGTTCCTATATTATAATTATCATAATATATCATTAGGCTTAAATAGATTACTGGTGTTTGAACTGACCAATATGGATCATATATAGATGCTGTATTTAAGAATATTCCAAATACCCAAATAACTATAGTTGCTACAACATTTGCAACTAATAATCTTATTATTATATGCATTTCAGCTGGAAGTAAAATAAATATTCCAAAGCCAGCAAAATAAGAAACTACATATATTAATAATAATATTAATAAACCTACTGCCTTCTTATTCATTATCTTCTTCCTCTTCATTCTTCTTTATTTCTCTTGTGTTCTTTGATAATCTTACTACTATTCTATCCATTCTCCACTCAAGTGCGAATAATAATGAAACGACATAGCAGTATGTAATTATATATGGAAAATAATCCTCAAAGAATAAATTAACAGTCATCTCAACATGGAATATATCATGAGATGCTAGCATAAACAGGAAGAAAAATCCTGCAAGAACCAATAACCAAAGGCTTTTTCTAATAAATACTGATATACCATAATTTTCTTTTCTAACATATCTTTTATTTATTAAATAATAATCCTTATCATAATCCTCATATTCATAGAATATTCTATTATTTTTAACTAAATATAGTACTAATGTTACAGGGAATATTATTGTTAATACTAATGAAATAAAGAATGTAAATGCATTAGTGATTATATATGCCATAAATTTTAGGAATGCTGGTAAATCAATAATTAATATACCTGTAATTATAAGCATATTAGTTGGTGTTTTAAGGAAAATATCTTTAAAATTTTCCATGAATGTTCCAGCACCCTCCCATAGCTTATTTATTTCAATTATAGTGTAATAATTATAGATGTTCGCAATAATCATAATTATTAGATTTAATACTAAGAATATTTCCATAAGCTCGTAGGCAGCCATATGATTTAGCTTAAATAATGATTTTTTCATAAATACCATTACTACACTTATTATTCCCCTAGTAAATATGGCAAGTAGTGCTATTACAATCATTAGTGTATCAAGTGTAAGCTCATTTGATTCAGCTACACTTCTTTCTATTTTAGGTAGCTTTATGATTACGGATATAAGAGTGAATACTATAAATATAATAGAAAAAATAATACCAAATATTCTAGCCTTAGTACTTTTTATTTTTCTATCTTTTGCTTTTAAGCCTGATAATATAATATCAGAATATTTAATCTTCTCACTATATCTCATAATAATCTACCCGTTAAACTTCATCTTTTCTTTTTCATCATTTGAATCATTTGTAATAGCAGTATTATCAGCTTCTGCTACCTCTAGAGCTTCTGTATTAGTGCTATTACCACTATTGTTTTTATTTTCTTCCATTTCTATCATTCTTTTATTAAGCTTACTATCATTTTTGTAAACGATAATATTTTGGAAATGTCCAACTATAAAATTAACTAAGCCTATAATACCCAATACTATAATGTTATATTCTAGGAATGTTAATCTTTCGTTTACGATTGGTAACCATAATCCATTAATCATATTCGTAATAATACTTGTTAAAAAGCAGAATCCTAATCCAATTAAATATTGCTTATAAGGATTAAGCTTTGAATGGTGGAATTTTCTCATAAATACGAATGTGAATAAATGGCTTAAAATATTAGCCAAATAATATGAGAATGAATAACCAAGACCACCACCGATAATTGCCATTCCATCACGCCATCTTATTGAGAATCCAATAATTGACCAATCGAATGTTACTCCTGCAAGCTCCATATCGATATCAGGTAATAATAGCTCTATTTCTGCCATATTTTGACCAAACAGGTATGGCATAAAGCTACATACTATATATGTTATAGCAGCGCCAATAAAGCCACATACTGCAGAACCAATAATGTCTCTATGCTTTTTGTAAAACTCTGGATGCTTTCTTGCGAATCTATGTATTGGGCGAGCACAGAAATCCCAGAACCTATCAAATAAGCTTCTTTTCTTTTTTTCTTCCATAATTATCTCCTAAAGCTTGTTGTATTTTGTAGATACACCCTTAGCCTTTTCTATAGGATATTTTTTGGCATTCTTTTCCATCTTCTGATTAATTATTTCAATTGGATCAACCTTTAAAACTAAAGCCATTTGTAAGCAATAATTTAATACGTCCGCAAGCTCTTCCTTAACGTCATCTAAATTATAGCCTTCCTCATTCCATAGGAAGCATTCTAATAATTCATTAGCCTCTATGGAAATAGCCTTAGATAAATTAGCTGGAGAATGAAATCTATCCCAATCTCTATCCTTATTAAATTTGTCGATTTTATTTAATAATTCATCCAACTGCATAATTCTCACCCTAAAAAGTATTATAACAAATAATAATATAAAAATTAATATATAATTATTAATTTTAATTAAATTCTAGCTTTAAATCTACTAGCCCATCATAGAAGTCATCCTCATGGGTTACTAGTATTACTGAACCAGGGAAATTATCTATTGCTTCCCATAGCTCTGCCTTAGACAAAATATCTAAGTGATTAGTAGGCTCATCGAATACTAAGATATTACTTTTCTTCATAGTCATTAGTGCAAGCCTTACCTTTGTTTGCTGGCCACCTGATAGCTCAACCATTCTCTTAGTTGCGAGCTCTCCTTTTATTCCAACCGTTGCGAGTACTCCTCTTATTTCCTCATTTGTTTTTAAATGATAGAAATATCTGATATATTCTATCGGAGTAACGATATTATCGTAGGCTTCCTCCTGCTGAAAATAATTTAAATCAGCACTATTATTCCATTTAAATTCTCCACCAAGTGGTTCTATTATTCCCATAATAGTTTTAATTATTGTAGATTTACCTACACCATTTCTACCTAATATTACTACCTTTTGATTATGCTTAAGTAAGAAATCTAAATCCTCTAATACTACCTTATCGGGATAACCAACTGTTAGCTTATCAAGCTTTAATACCTCTTGACCAAGCTCCTTAGAAAATGGAAACTTAATATGCATAGGCTCATGATTTTTAGGCTTTTCTAAAACATCTAATCTTTCAAGCATCTTTCTTCTTGATTTAGCCTGCTTAGTAGTAGTTGCTCTAACGATATTCTTTTGAATGAATTCGTTAGTTCTTTTTATAAAAGCCTGTTGAGATACATAAGCCTTCTTATATTGCTCTTCTCTTATTTCCTTTTCCTTTAAGAACATTTCATAAGGCATATTATATCTAGTAAGCTTTTTATTAGATAAATCATATACTACCTTACCTATAGCCTTTAGAAATTCCTCATCATGGCTTATAACTACAAATGCCTTATCAAAATCATTTAAAAATTTCTTTAGCCATTCAATATGAGATGAATCTAGGAAGTTTGTTGGCTCATCCATCAGTAATACATCTGGTGAATCTAATAATAGCTTTGCTAAAAATACCTTAGCACGAGATCCACCACTTAAATTTTTAAGTGGCATATTCATATCATATTCATTTAAGCCTAAGCCATTTATCATATTTGATAATGTAGAATTAATCCAATAGAAATTATTCTTATCAAGCTCATCCTGAATTGATTGGGCATAATTTAGGTATTTTTCATATTCTGATTCAGGTACCTCACATAGCTTTTCATAATATGAATTCATAAGTTTTTCTTTATCAAATAATGGCTTAAATACATCTATGATGTAATCATATATAGAAACATCTGTTTTAACCTTTAAATGCTGATCTAAATAGCCATATTTGATATTATTCATCCAGGTAATTGTTCCACTATCAGGTATTAAATTTTTACACATTAAATTCATTAATGTAGATTTACCACATCCATTATCACCAACTAGAACTATATGATCATGTGGTAATATTCTAAAATCTACATCATTGAAAAGATTCTCAGTTGTGTATTTAAATCTTAATTTTTCAATATCTAATAGACCCATATATTATCTACCCTTAAATCTTTTTATTTTACCTCTTAATACTTTATATACTTCATCATTTAAATCCTCATTTAGAAAGAAAAATGACTGCATTCTGTTGATGTATAAATATGTAAAATGCTTTGATTTTACACCGCTTAAAACATCCTTATATTTTAATACCATATGCTGATTAAAGTTTTCTGAATTAACTATTACCTTAACCTCATCATCAAAAAATGTATATTTATAATCTGCAGGCTTATAATCTCTTTTGTTTATTTTTATATAAGTAAAAATATATACTCCCCAAATCATAAATACCATACAGGCTATAATTATACCTGATACAAGTATAGTAATATCATTATTGAATACAAATGATAATGCTATAAATAAAGCTCCTAGTGCTATGAATATTGAAGACATTATAATATAAAGCAGTAAAGCTCTACTTTTTAATAATTCTGTAGATGCTAGCTTAATATCATCACATGTATAGGTTCTTTCATTTTCTAAAATTACTTTATTTTCCATATAATACCTCAAAAATTGGTCTTGAAAACAAGACCAATTATTCTAATTAATTTAAATTATTATTGTGTTCAATTATCATATTGATGAATTCATCAATTGTTACAGTTACCTGCTCCTGATGACCATACTTTCTATAAGTGATAGTTCCGTTTTTAACCTCATTATCACCGATAACTAATTGATATGGAATTTTCTTCATTTGAGCTTCTCTTATCTTATAGCCTAATTTTTCATCTCTATAATCTACTTCAGCTCTAATCTTAGCTTTCTTGAAGCGTGCAAATAAATTATCAGTAAATTCCTTATGATATTCTAAATTAACTGGGATTAATTTAACTTGAACTGGAGCTAACCATACAGGGAAGATACCCTTTGTTTCTTCAAGTAGGAAAGCAACGAATCTATCCATTGAGCCTAGAATTGCTCTATGGATAACAACTGGTCTTGCCTTTTGACCCTTTTCATCAATATATTCAAGCTCAAAACGCTCTGGCAATTGATAATCTAATTGGATAGTTGAAAGTGTTACGTCATGACCGATTGCTGATCTAACCTGAACATCAAGCTTTGGTCCATAGAATGCAGCCTCACCGATTGCTTCATAATAATCAACACCTAATTGATTTAAAACCTCTCTTAGCTCTCTTTCAGATCTTTCCCATAGCTCATCATTACCGAAGTATTTTTCTACATCGTTAGGATCTCTTAGAGATAGACGGAATTTATAATTCTTAAAGCCAAAGTCCTTATATACATCAAGGATTAGCTTTGCAACCTCCTTAAATACATCACCAATTTGAGCTGGTGTACAGAAGATATGAGAGTCATTTTGGTAGAATGCTCTTGTTCTTTCAATACCAGTTAAAGCACCTGATGCCTCAAATCTGAAGTCAGCTGCTATTTCAGCGATACGTAGTGGAAGCTCTCTATATGAGTGTAATTGGCTTCTATACATAACCATATGGTGTGGACAGTTCATTGGACGTAAAACATATGATTCCTCATCAACATCCATCTTAGGGAACATATCATCCTTATAATGTGCCCAGTGACCTGAAGTCTTATATAATTCTACATTACCGATTGCTGGAGTCATAACATGCTTATAGCCAAGCTCATACTCCTTATCCATAATATAATCCTGAAGCTTTCTTCTTACGATAAAGCCATTAGGTAGCCACATAGGTAAGCCTCTACCTACAAGCTCATCAAACATAAATATACCTAATTCCTTACCAAGCCTTCTATGATCTCTTGCCTTTCTTTCCTCAAGGATAACTAGGAATTCATCTAATTCCTCCTTAGTATTCCAGCAAGTACCATAAATACGAGTCATAACATCGTTCTTAGCATCGCCTCTCCAGTAAGCACCAGCTACATTTAATAGCTTAAAGTTCTTTAATACACCTGTAGAGATAACATGTGGTCCTCTACAAACATCTGAATAATCAGCCTGCTCATAAATACCAACGATATCAGAGCCCTTAACTGCATCAATAAGCTCACACTTATATTTATCTGATGCGAACTTCTTCTTTGCTTCATCCTTTGTTAATGTATAGTGATTGATAGAAATATTTTCCTTTACAATCTTCTTCATTTCAGCCTCAATCTTTGGTAAATCCTCGATTGTTACTGGCTCATCAACACCAAAGTCATAATAGAATCCTTCCTCAATTGCAGGACCTACACCAAACTTACAATTTGGATATAATCTCTTCATTGCCTGAGCAAGTAAGTGAGCACATGAGTGATTAATAACCTCAAATGACTCCTCCTTGTTTTCTGGTGTAATAAATTCAAGCTTACAGTCAGCTACGATTGGTGTCTTTAAATCAACTAATACACCATCAATCTTAGCTACTATTGCCTTCTTAGCTAGACTTGGTGATAGCTCCTTAGCTACACTAATAGCTAAGCTATCCTTCTCAACTTCCTTAATACTTCCATCTGGTAATGTTACCTTTAACATAATAAAATCCCCCTTCTATAATAAAAAAAGTCCTTAAGTTTTAAACTCAAGGACGAATTAACCGTGGTACCACCTTTATTCTAAATAATAAAATATTTAGCACTCATTCAATAGTTAACGCCTAAATTACGTAATGGCATTTCCTCCATTAATCTCTAAAGGTAGTAACAATAATCTAAATTAAATACTTTCACCAGCCGTATTCTCTCTAAAAATTATCGATTATTATCTTGTCCTTCATCATCGATTTAATTTATTATACACTTATATTTCTATTTTTCAAATAGAATAATAAAATTATCTGTTATATTTTTTACTATCATCCATATCTATAGCTATAACTAAAGAAATAAGTCTACTGATAATTCTGTCAGCCTTCTGCTTACTATCAGGATCCTTTTCAATAGCGATATGCGCTTTTAAATCCTCAGGTAATACGTTAGATGTAATAAATACAGGTAGCTCCATACTCATTCTATAATTAACAAGTGGACCTAATACCTCATCCCTTAGCCATTCAGTCATATTCTCAGAACCGAAATCATCGATTAATAAAACCTTAGTATTCTTTAAATTATCGATTATTTCCTCATAGCTATTTTTGTCGCTATAATAATCATTTCTAAGCTTAGAAACTAAATCAGGGAAATAACAAATAGTATTTGGTATTTTATTCTCACTTAAATAATTAGCTATTACTGCTAGAGTATATGTTTTACCTATACTACAGCCACCATGGAAATATAATCCTGATACATATTTATCATTCTTAATACTAAATGTAAAATCAGTTATATATTTAAATATTTTAGTTCTCGATTCAGTATTTGTATGATATTCATCAAGTCTTGCCTTAAGTAGCTTTTCTGGTAAATAATAATTAGTTATTAGATCATTATTATCCTTCTTTAAAAATTTACATCTACTAAAGCCGAATTCACCATTAACATAATCAGTACAATATCCCTGTTGAATATTATTACAGTTATTGATACCCTTACATTTTGAGCAATTAGCTCTTTCTGTAAGTAATACGCTAAAATCATTAGCGTTATTGATATTTATTTCATATTCAGGAAGCTTTGATTGTAAATCCTTAATGTAATCATCCACAAGCTTACTATCAAAGCTATAATTATTATCTAGTTTTCTCATAGCTTACGGAATCCTCCATTATCATCTTTGTCTTTTTTATCACTATCTCTATCTGACTTCATCGTAGTTGTGTATTCAATCGCATCCTGAGTAGATAGGATATTATCACCAATCCATGTTTCCGCAACACTCTTAAAGTAATTTACCTTTGGTAATACTCCACCCTTACTCTTTAATACCTTTATAATCATACAATTTAATACTCCACGAGGAAGATTTATTTCAGAATATATTTGATTAATTGTATCTAAATACTCTGGTGGATAGCTATTTAAATTAGCATCTAATAAATCTACAGGTGATACGTTATCTAGATATGTAACAATATCATCAAAATCATCCTCTGATTTAGTAGTTAATATTGGTGCCTTTAAATTTCTATTAAATACGAATAGCTGATTAGCCTTCTTCTTTAATAGACGGTAATCAAATAATCCTTGCTTATTAATAGAATCATTATATAAGCCTATCATTTCATTTTCATTAAATTTATAAACAAATGCTAAATCCTCAATCTGCTTAGTAAATTCCTTAGTGATACCTAGCTCTAGAAAATCAGTATTAATTGCAGATTTGAATTTATTAAAATCAAATTTATTATTTGTAATAACTAATCCTTGGTTAGGATTTCTACCTAAAATATAACCAAACTTTTCATATGTAGAATCATTAGTAATACTTGAATCATATACCTCATCAAATGATTTAGTTATATTAGTGACCATCTTAGTATCTATTCTTTCTATTGCGAAATGATTATAGATAAAATCGAATGTTTCTCTTCTAATTTTAGAATATAAAAACAACCCTAGGGTTGCGTCCTTAATAAAGCTCTTAGCGGTAAGTGGTGGGCACAAGTAATACAAATACGATCCATCACCAGTAGCGTAAGAAATTAAAAGACCTATTCCCTCAAGCTTTAATCTTGCATTTAAGAAATCATTTGTCTTAAATGAGAATATTTCCAAAAAGTCCTGATGAATAATGGTCTCACTTTTCATATTATTTCTTTCAATTAATGAATAAAGCCCAAAGTAAAGCATAAAAGCATCACTTCCGATAAGTGGTGCATATAATAAAGACATAGTATT
>JAEELU010000119.1 GCA_016282815.1 Acholeplasmatales bacterium | reverse complement strand
TTATTTGACCAGGGCCAAATATAGATGTCATTGTGATACCTACAATTATTGCAGTCCACATTATCGCAAACCAAATAATACCTAAAACCATTTGGTTTTCATTTATACCAAGCTCAACTAGCTGAAGTGGAGCAAATGTACCACCAATTAATAGATAAATTGATGAATAATCAAATCTACGCCATAATCTCTTAACTGTAGATCCACTTCTCCATGCATGATATAGACAGCTCATAGTCATCATTAGAATTATTGATACACCATAGAATAATGAACCAACAATCTTAAGTGGAGTATCGCTATACATTAGCATAAATACTAAAGCAACTACACCTAATATAGCACCAACTCCATGAGTTACACTATTACCAATTTCTTCAAGTACTGGTAAATGTGGAGGTTCATTTCTTCTTCTGATTTCAGCCTCCTTAGGAGTAAGTGGACGATTCTTCTCGTCTTCCTTTTTTATTCTTTTTTCTTCCTTTAATACAGCCTTAACCTCTTCACGCTCTTTTTTCTCAAGAGCCTTAAGGTTTTTCTTTTCCTCGCTCATTTATTTCACCACGCTTTTAATTAATTATTCTTCTCTGCTCTAACCTTAGCGTCGTATTTCTTTCTTTCTACTGTATCTAATATTTTCTTTCTTAAACGGATATGCTTAGGAGTAACCTCTACAAGCTCATCCTCATTGATAAATTCAAGGCATGCCTCTAATGATAATACTCTAGGCTTCTTTAATACAACTGTAGTATCCTTATTAGATGAACGTGTATTTGTTTGTTGCTTAGCCTTAACTACGTTAACAGCTAAATCTAAATCCTTGTTAGCCTCACCAACAATCATACCCTCATAAATATCCTCACCGGGAGATATGAACATACTACCTCTATCCTCAAGTGCACCAATTGAATATGCAGTTGATTGACCCTCAGCCATAGATACTAATACACCTGTTGTTCTTTCACCAACATTAACAGTTT
This sequence comes from Acholeplasmatales bacterium, assembly GCA_016282815.1. Classification (GTDB taxonomy): domain Bacteria; phylum Bacillota_I; class Bacilli_A; order Acholeplasmatales; family Anaeroplasmataceae; genus Anaeroplasma. The sequence continues at coordinate 15,109 of JAEELU010000119.1, read as the reverse complement.
CCATTGGTCTATAATCACTAAATGAATGGTTGATAATACCATAGCCCTTAGTAACTGTCATAAAATCAGTATTAAAGCCGATCAATCCACGTGATGGAATATAATAAATAATTCTTGTTTGAGTTTCAGTATTTGACATTGTTTCCATAATACCATGACGGTTACCCATCATCTCAATTACAGCACCTGCAGAATCATTTGGTGTATCGATAACGCAATATTCATATGGCTCACATAATACACCATCGATTTCCTTCATGATAACTCTAGGTCTTGAAACCTGGAATTCATAATTTTCTCTTCTCATGTTTTCAATTAGAATTCCTAAATGTAATTCACCACGACCAGAAACGATCCATTCCTCCTGGCTTGGAATTCTTTGAACTCTTAATGAAACATCCTTTTGTACCTCTCTAAATAGTCTTTCCTCTATTTTAGATGCAGTAACAAGTTTACCATCTCTACCACAGAATGGAGATGTGTTAGTTCCAAATGTCATTTGAACTGTAGGCTCAGAGATATGAATCTTTTCTAGAGCTTCCTCTTTTCCTACTGTACAAATTGTTTCACCAACTGAAATATCACCAAGTCCAGATACAGCAACGATATCTCCTGCATATCCTTCCTTGATTTCAATTCTATCTAGTCCAATAAAGCCATATAGCTTTTGTACTCTAAATTGCTTAATTGAATTATCCAATCTTATACAAGATACAACCTCACCAGATTTAATTGTACCTCTTTTAATTCTACCGATACCAATTCTACCAACGAAATCAGTATAATCTAATAGCGCTGGTTGTAATTGAAGTGGAGCATCCTTATCCATTTCTGGCTGTGGTATATATTTGATAATCATATCTAAAAGAGGCTCCATACCCTCCTTTTGAGTATTGATATCAACATCAAGTGAGCATGTATTATTAACAGCACTTGCATAGCAGATAGGGAAATCAAGCTCATCCTCATCGCAGCCTAAATCGATAAATAGCTCTAATACCTCATCAATAACCTCTAATGGTCTTGCAGAAGGCTTATCAACCTTATTGATAACAACGATTGGCTTTAAATGAGCCTCAAATGCCTTTTTAAGAACGAATCTAGTTTGTGGCATTGTACCTTCGTAGGCATCTACTACTAATACTACACCATCAACCATCTTCATTATTCTTTCTACCTCACCAGAGAAATCTGCATGTCCTGGTGTATCTAGTATATTAATCTTTGTATCCTTGTAAGTAATAGCTGTATTCTTAGCTAAAATAGTAATACCTCTCTCTGTTTCTAGAGCATTACTATCCATTACTCTTTCCTCTACAACCTGATTATCTCTAAATGTATGTGAAGATCTTAATAGCTTATCAACTAATGTAGTTTTACCATGGTCAACATGGGCAATGATTGCAACATTTCTTATATCCATATATTTCACCTATTTTCCCGCAATATTATATCAAAAAAAATATTATATTTCTACCCTTAATTTAATTTATAAAATTAAAAGGACTCATTATGAGTCCTATTGATTATCCAATTATTGAACCGTAATCTGGATCGAATACAACCTGAAGTGTATTCATTGTAGCTATTGTTGAATCAACTAGCTTATATTTATTATTCTCTGATGAGATTTCCTTTCCATCTACTGAGAATGTTGTATAAATTGGTAACATTATCATAGATGAAAGTGTAGTTGAGCTAGTCTTTCTAACTACAAATAATGGTAGATATACTACATCAAATGTAATATTTGACTTTCCATCAATTAAAGCATCACCAGCATAATTTGATTCCTTAGCCTTAGTGAATGAAGATGTTGTATCCTGAGTGAATTTATAATTTGTAAATGATAAATCTTTAAGTACACTATCAGTTCCATAAAGAATTGTTAATACCTTATTTGATAAGAAAATATCAATCATTGTTTGCTTATAATAAGGAATTTCAGTTTCCTGCTTATTTGCATCCTTAACCTGATCCTTACAATAAGTTTCACCCATATCTAGAATTTCCTTAAAGTATAATGTATTTGCTTGAAATGTCTTATTCTTATTTCTATTACCATCAAATATATGCTTTTGTAATTCCTTATCAGCATTATATGAATACTTGAATAATGATGCTTCTGTATCCTTTGCTACATATACGATATAGTAATCATCTGCATTTTCTGCTGATGTATTACCAAGTGTCTTTGCATCAGTTGCTGCTGTATCAATATTTGCAAAGCCTAATTTATATTTATTTACCATTAAATCTGATAATGTTGTTTTAACACTATAATTCTCTATAATTTGCTTTTCTCTACTATTAGATGATCCACATGATGCTAAAACTAGAGTGAATACTAATAGAAAAAGCATAGCTATTTTCTTTTTCATTACAATAACCTCTTTTCAACAAATGCATTATATCAAAAACCATTTTCAAATACAAGATTAAATCACTTTTTTTCATTAGGCTTTTTATTAGCCCTTGGGTGTGCTAAATAATAGCTTTTTTTCATTGCTTCTATACCAACATGAGTATAGATTTGAGTAGTTGATAGGCTCTCATGTCCTAAAAGCTCCTGAACACTTCTAATATCCGCTCCATTATTTAGCATGCTAGATGCGAATGAATGCCTTAGCATATGTGGTGATATATGATATGCCTCACCACAATCAGAAACAAGCTTATCCAATATTTTTCTTACTCCAACTCTTGTAAGAGTTGTACCATTTTTATTAAGGAATACATGTCTATTATTTACATCCTTTGAATTATATAAAAGCTCAACTCTAAAGGTAGATATATAATGCTTTAGCATAGAATCTAATCCCTCATACATTATTACATCTCTATCCTTACTACCCTTACCATGAATTCTAATAAGCCTTTCATTAAAATCTATGTCCTTTATTTCCATATTGCATAGCTCACTAACACGTAAGCCACAGCCATATAGACAGCCTAATATACAATAATTTCTATATCCAAGCTTATTCTCTAAATCACATACATCAAATAGCATTTTGATTTCTTTTTCTCTTACTATTTTAGGTAATCTTTTTGGTGTTTTAGGAGTTTCTAAATCCTTAAAGAAATTTTCTTTAACTATTTCCTCTCTAACTAAATATTCGTAGAAGCTTGATAAAGAGGAAATATGCCTATGTATAGACGTAGGCTTTAGATTCATGTTTCTTGACATATAGAATATATAATTTTGACATGTTTTTGGATTTCTAATTGATAATAAATTCTTAGCCATCTTTTCTGTTTCTATAAAGCTAACGAATTGTAATATATCATCCTTATAGCTAGTGATAGTATTTTCTGAATAGCCCTTTTCACTAGATAAGTAATTTAAAAATCCATCTAATGCTTCCTCATTAGTCATTAATTCTTTCTAGCTCCTTTTCCATATCACGTATAGCACGCTCACCATATAATCTCTTTCTATCAGCCTTTTTATGAGGTATATTTAGATCCTCTACTATACCAAAATTAGCACTCATTGGCTGAAAGTCAGTATTTTCATTTGTTATATAAATACTTAAAGCACCCATCATTGTTGTTTTAGGTAATACGATTAAATCCTTGCCCTTTAAATATCTATCCATATTTATAGCTGCGTATATTCCAGAAGCTGCAGACTCAACATAGCCCTCTACACCTGATAATTGTCCTGCAAAGAATAGATTTGGATATTCCTTAGTTTGGAAGGTTGGATTTAATATTTTTGGTGCGTTAATATAGGTATTCTTATGCATTCTTCCATATTTAGCAAATCTTGCATTCTCAAGACCTGGAATCATTTGGAAAACTCTCTTCTGCTCAGGGAATTTAAGATGTGTTTGGAAGCCTACAAGGTTATACATTGTTTTACTTGCATCATCCTGACGTAATTGTACAACTGCGTATGGCTTTTCTCCATTTGGCTTTTTTAATCCAACTGGCTTCATAGGCCCAAAGGTTAATGTTTGATAACCTCTTTTTGCCATAACCTCAATTGGCATACATCCCTCAAATACCTTAAGCTCAAAATCCTTAACCTCTGTACATTCAGCGTTAATAAGCTCGTTATAGAATCTATTAAATTCCTCTTCTGTAAATGGGCAATTATAATATGATGCCTCACCCTTATCATATCTCGATTTTAGATATACCTTATCATAATCAATGCTATCCGCATATATAATAGGTGCTTGTGCATCAAAGAAATAGAAATCATCAAGGCCAAATAACCTTTTAATTTCATCACATAATACACCTGATGTTAAAGGGCCTGTAGCGATTATTGTAGGTACATTAGTATCTATATGAGATACCTCCTCATTAATGATATTTACATTAGGTAATTCCCTAATTACCTTAGTAACATATTCACTGTAGCCCTCTCTATCAACTGCTAGTGCTCCACCAGCATTAACGCTATGTAATCTCGCTGCCTTAATGATTAATGAATCAAGCATTTCCATTTCCTTTTTCATTATTCCACAGGCATTTTCAAGTGAATCACTCTTTAATGAATTAGAACAAACAAGCTCACCAAATTTCTCAGTTTTATGAGCTGGAGTCATCTTCTTTGGTCTCATTTCATATAAATCTATTTCATATCCCTTTTTTGATAAATAATAGCAGGCCTCACATCCTGCAAGACCAGCTCCAATAATGTTTATTTTCATACAACTACCTATATTCTACTATTTCGTCTAAATTCTTTCTTGAATTAATCTTACCCTCATTTTTAGGATAGCCAAGGGTAATTAGGCTATCGATAACATAATTATCAGAAATATTTAATATTTCCCTTACCTTTTTATCATCCATTGAGCATACAATACAGCTTCCTATGTTTAAATTAGTCGCTGCTAAAACAATGTATGTTGTAACTATAGCGCTATCGAATGATCCAAAATCTCTTTGATCTCTATAGCGATGCCAGCTTACATTTGTATCATGGATAACACATAATATTGTTTTAGAATTAAATGTATATTTAGTACCTTCCTTTAGTTCTTTTAAGGTTTCAGGATTTTCAATTACTAAAATCTTTTGAGGCTGAAAATTAACTGCAGTTGGTGCTAAATTAGAAGCCTCAAGTATTTTATTTAATTCTTCTTTTTTAATTTTCTCATCAGTATATTCTCTACATGAATATCTTTTGTTAATTAAATCAAAATATTCCATAAATTAGTCCTCAAACAAATCTGATTTTAAATTTTCAATAAATGTCTTAACGAACTCCTGTTTTTCTCTCCAATATTTTTTAGCAATAGGCGTAACCATATATTCTTGGTGAAGAATATGACCTGAATGCTTATTTATTTCATCAAATGCTTCATCATATGAAATAGAATGCTTGGCACCTCTTGCCATTAGATCCCACGTTAAGCCTAGGGCTCCCTCCTCATCTAATAGATCAGCCTCTAATAAAATTATTAGCTCATTTGATGAATTAGGATCATTTAGTAAGGATTTATCAGAATGATTTCTTATAATGTAAGCTACCTTATCAGTAAAATCCTTATCAAAATTATTATTCTTAGCATATTCTCTAAACATAGCCTCACTTGCTATAGCGTGCTCTCCCTGACCATTTCTATAGCCTATATCATGAAATATTGCACTAGTATATAATATATCCTTATCAACAGGTAAATCACATTCTATTCTTTTACACCAGCCTAAAACTCTAGTGATGTGCTTATATCTACTTCTAAAGCTATGCTTAGCCATTTGTTGACGCTCTAAATCATTTTCATATAATGCTGTCTTCACATATTCAAGCATTTTAACATAATTTAAATTCATTTATCTCCCCTCGAATCCTCTAATTATGATTATATCATAATTATTATGAATTAAAATATTCATATATTCTTTTTGCTACATCCTCAGGCATTCCTGATTCTACTAGCTCATCTATACTTGCAGCCTTAACATTATCAATTGTAACGAAATGACTGATAAGCTTTTCCTTTCTTTTAGGACCTAAGCCTTCAATATCATCAAGCTGACTCTTAAAGAAGCCTTTAGCCTTTGTGCTTCTAAAGAAGGATATTGCAAAATCATGTACCTTCTCTGATATATCTCTTAATAAAAGATATATCGAGCTATTCTTATCGATATTTATTAATCTTTCGTTAAAGAATATTATTGTAGCATTATGATGCTCATCCTTTTGAATACCCATAACTGGTATTTCAATATTTAGTGATTTTAATACATCAAGTGCAGCGTGTACCTGGATTTCTCCACCATCCATCACTATTAGGTTAGGCATTTTACTATCCTCCATAAGTAATCTAAAATATCTTCTATAGATTACCTCCTTCATGGTTTCATAGTCATTCGCTCCAACTACCGTTTTAATATGATATTTTCTAAATTCATTTTTAGCTGGTCTACCATTTATATAGCAAACCATGGCTGATACAGGGTATTCACCAAATAGATTTGAGTTATCAAATGCTTCTATTCTTTCTGGTGCTTCTATACCTAATAGCTTACCTAGCTCCTCTATCGTATCAAGCTTCTTTAATACTGTATTCTTATAAATATTTCTCTTATTCTCTAAATTAAATTTGGCATTATATATTGCCATATCTAATAATTCCTTTTTCTTACCAGCCTTAGGATCAATAATATCAATATCTAAATATTTACTGATTAATTCGCTATTGATACCATCAATTGCGATTTCATGAGGCTTTTCATTTAAATCATAGAATTGAATTAAATATGATAATGAATCATCCTCAATATCTGAATAGCAATTAATAATTGTTTGATGGTTCTGTACAATAGATCCTAATCTAGTAATGATAATATTAATTGAAATATCTCCATCATTTTCATAGATTGCTACATAATCTCTAGATGTTAAATCGTTGATAGTAATCTTTTGTTTAGATGTAGTTTGATTAATTGAATTAATTAGCTCTCTATATTCAATAGCCTTTTCGAATTCCAAATTCATTGATGCTTCATTCATCTTTTCCTCAAGCTCAGAGATAATATCCTTGATATCTCCATTTAAGAATGAAGCTATTTTATTCTTATACTGGGTATAATCCATTTCATGTTTATTAATACATGGGCCTAGGCATTGTCCCATATGATAATATAAGCATTCCTTATTTGGTATCTTATAGCATTTTCTAAGTGGGTATAATCTATTTAATAATGTTACTGTTAGCCTTGCAGCCTTAACATTTGGATATGGTCCAAAATATCTAGCTATACCTCTTTTTCTTTTTTCTCTAGTTACTATTAGTCTTGGATGTGTCTCATTAGTTAATGCTATATAGGGATATGTTTTATCATCAGTAAGCATTATATTGTATTTTGGATCATATTCCTTGATTAAATTAATTTCTAAAACTAAAGCCTCAAGCTCTGATTTAGTGATTATATAATTAAAATCACATATCTCACTTACAAGCTTAGTAGTCTTAGCATTATGGGCACCATGAAAATAGCTTCTAACTCTGTTTTTTAAGTTTTTAGCCTTACCAACATAGATAATCTTACCATCCTTATCAAGCATTTGATAGGAACCAGGACTATCTGGTAATAGCTTTAATTTCTCTGAAATTAAATTATTCATAGGCACCTCCTTTTAGTAAAAATAAAGTGGTTAAATAATTAACCACCTATTTTTAGATACTCTTTAAATCTTTAAATGTCATTGAGCACTTATCCTCTAATACTTCCTCAAGTGCTTGTCCGATAGGCTTACAACAAACGCCATCCTCTGCAGCTGTCCAATCCTCTTCATCTATAATGTGAGCTCTTTTAGCAGCTAAAACAGCTAATTTATATTTTGAATCTACCTTTTCTAATAAATCATCTACTGATGGATAACGCATACCATCGTATTCTCTCTTACTCATTAGGAATACCTCCTCTTTCTTAAAAAATTATATCATTAATTATTTATTTTATCAAATAAAATAATTATTTCTCGTTTATTTTTTCTAAATAATTATCTAGAAAACGATTTGTTTTACAATGCTCAGCATTGATAATTTCAATTATCTTATCTACAGCCTTATCTACCTCATCGTTTACTACTACATAATCATAGTTTTTAGCATAGCCAAGCTCTAAATTAGATCTTTCAATTCTCTTTAGAATTACATCCTCTGATTCAGTACCACGGCCCTTTAGTCTTTCGTATAATGCATTTTTTGTTGGAGGTAATATAAATATTAGGATACTTTCAGGCATTTTCTTTTTTACCTGCATAGCACCATCTACCTCTATTTCAAGGACTACTTCTTTACCCTTATCCATTTGTTCAGTTACCTTATCAAGTGGTGTACCATAATAGTTACCTACAAATTCAGCGTGCTCTAGAAATTTTCCTTCATCTATTCTCTTTAGAAATTCCTCCTTAGAAACGAAATAATAATCTTTTCCATCCTCTTCACCCTGTCTCATATTTCTTGTAGTCATAGATATACTATAAGAAAAATTATGGTTTTCTCTTTCAAATAATGCTTTTCTAATAGTACCCTTACCAACACCTGATGGGCCAGATAATACTATTAATAGTCCTCTTTCTACGCTCATGCTATCACCTATATTTAATCAAATATGAAGTTCAAATTACAATTAATTTGAACAATTAATAATATAACATTTTTTTTATTATTTTTAAAGTATTATATTAATATCCATTATGTCATCAAATGATATTTTAATATCATTTATTATAATAAATCTATTAGTTGGATTAAGCTTCATTTGACCTTCTGTATATTCATATCTACCATCGATAAAATACTTAACCTTGTAAGTATTCTTTCTTTCGTAATTCATAAATATATCAGATATCTTATTTATTATATCCTCTGATAGATCACCCTTAGAAATACGCTCGTGCTCATATTCCTTTATCTTAATCGCATCTCTTAGTCCCTTAAGGGCATCAAATGGTAAAAACTGTCTTGCACGATCATTTAAGCTCATTTTAGTCCTCGCCACTGTTATGACCCCCTATCATTTTATTTCTTTCTATTTGAGTTGCAGATTCATCTAAATCTATCGCTTTAATAACGGAATTTTTACCAAGCTTATCCTTAATACCTATAATACTATCCCTAAGCTTCTTTTCCTTATCAATAATTTTAGTATCTGAGAATAAATCATATTGCTCAAATGATTCAGGTATTGCACTGAATGAATAGCCAATTCCTCTTATTTGATCATTCTTATCTACAAGTTTCTTATATAGCTTAATAGCCTCTTCAGCTATATAGCTATATAGATTTGTACTAACAGTAAGCTTGCTTGATGCGTGCTTATAGCCATTATCAATCCTCAGGCCTATTGATACTACATTGGTTACATAATGCTGCTTAGCTAGATTAAGGCAGCCATCATTTATCATTTCCTTTAAAATGATTATTCCCTCATCATAGCTATATGCTCTTGATAATACCTGAGATTGTGAAATAGATTTAGATTTGTTTTTATAATTCTTTATATCCTCCATTCTAACAGGCTCTATACCCTTAGAATGGTCTATTATTATTTCTGCATTAATACCAAATTCCTTATATAATATATCCTCATCATAGGTTGCGATACCATGCATATCATATATACCTAATCTAGCCAAGTGATTTTCTATTCCTGATGATATTCCCCAAAAATCAGATAAAGGCTTATGAAACCATAGCTCTCTTTTGAATTTTTCTTCATTAAGCCAACCAATTCCATCCTTACTCTTTTTAGCGGTTATTCCTAGGGCTACCTTGGCTAAATACATATTCGTTCCTATACCACATGTTGCAGGAATATTTACTGTTTCCTTGATTTCCTTAATAAGCTTCAATGCAAATGGCTTGGCTTTAATATTATATAGCTTTAAATAATCCGTAACATCGATGATACATTCATCTATGGAATATACATGTATATCCTTCTTATCGATGTATTTTAAATAAATACCATAGATTTTAACATTATATTCTATGTATTTTTTCATTCTTGGCTTGGCGATAATATAATCTATATTATTAGGAATTTGAAAAAGCCTACAGCGGTTTTTTACACCTAGAGCCTTCATAGCTGGTGATACTGCAAGGCAGATAGTTTTTTCAGTTCTTTCCTTATCCGCAACAACAAGCCTTGTAGTCATAGGATCAAGGCCACGCTCAGCACATTCTACGCTTGCGAAAAAGGATTTCATATCGATAACAAAATATACTCTATTCTCCATCAGTATCACCTCCATTTATTATATTTTATAATAAAAAAAATCTTAAGTGAACTAGCACTTAAGATTTCTATTATTTTTAAAGACTATTCTAATGTAACAATTTCAAGCTTAGTACCGTTTAATGCGATGATCTTGTCATCCTTACCAAGCTCTAATGCAGCCTTAGCCTTAGCTAAAGCATCAGCATACTTACCAACAACTGCTTGAATACCCCAAACGATTGATAGAGTTCTAGCCTCTTCTGGAGTCTTAACAGCGAAGAAAATATCTGTACATGGACGATATTGTGATAATGCTAAAGCGAAATCAACATCTCCTTCTGCAACAACAGCAGGGATTTCAAATTCATTACATAATGTAGCAGCTGCTAAACCGATAGCATCATACTCATCCTTATCTTCCTTATTGTATAATACATTGTCGATCATTAATTGATGATCAATTGACTCTTCTGCCTTATTAGCAATCTTTCCTAAATATGTAACTGCCTCATATGGATAATCACCTTGAGCTGACTCACCAGAAAGCATTACACATGAAGTACCATCAAGTACTGCGTTATGAACGTCAGAAACCTCAGCACGAGTTGGACGTGGATTTTGTTGCATTGAATCTAGCATTTGAGTTGCAGTGATTACAATCTTACCAGTAGATTGAGCGATGAATACCATTTCCTTTTGGATTTGAGGTAAATCCCAAGCATCAACGTCAACACCTAGGTCACCACGGGCAACCATTACACCATCAGATAATGCAATGATTTCCTCCATGTTCTTTACACCCTCTTGGTTTTCAATCTTAGAAATGATCTTAATATGATCATTCTTCTTACCAGCTAATAAATCTCTAATTTGCTTAATATCATCAGCTCTACGAACAAATGAAGCAAAGATGAAATCTAGATCCATATCGCAAGCCCACTCGATATCATCCTTATCCTTTGGTGAGATATAAGGCATATTTAAGATAACGCCTGGAACATTACAGTTTCTCTTGTTCTTAAGCTTTCTATCATTTTGTGCTTCACAAACTAATTCCTTGTGAGCCTCATCCTTTTCAATAACCTTTAATGTTAATAGACCATCCTCGATAAGGATTCTTCCACCAACATGTAAATCATCATATAAGCCTGGGTAAGAAATGGCAACCTTGTTTGCATCTCCTAAATATGAATAATCCATAGTGATACGGATAATATCACCAGTATGAATCATTACAGGCTCATCATTCTTTAAATAACCAGTTCTAATTTCAGGACCCTTAGTATCAAGAGCCATACCAACATTCCAACCATGCTCAGCATTTAATGCCTTTACATTCTTAATACGGAAACCTTGCTCTTCATGATCACCATGGCTTAGGTTCATACGCATTACGTTCATTCCAGCTGTTCCGATTAACTTGTCTAAGCAATCCTTTTGTTCACTTGCAGGTCCAATTGTACATACACATTTTGTCTTTTTCATTTCAAATAATCTCCTTTTTATGATATCTTTTGTACCAATTTAGTAAGCTCCTCGCTTGTTTCATTTTGCATAATTAATGCTTGCTCGATAGGTGTATAGTGGAGCTCATTTTGTCTAATTCCTACCGCTACTCCAGTGATACCCTCATGAAGAAGGTCAACCGAATACTTACCAAGTCTAGCAGCAAGTAAACGATCTTCAGGTGTTGGAGTACCTCCACGCTGAACATATCCTAAAACTGTAGCACGACATTCATATCCTGAAAATGCCTCTACATCTTTAGCCAACTGATGTACATCTGTAATATTTTCAGATATAACTACAATAGCATGCTTTCTTCCAGCAAGTCTATTGCTCTTTAAATCCTTAAGTAGTTTATCCTTATCTAATCCAGTTTCACTTGTAATGATGTATTCTGCACCACAACAAATACCAGAATATAAGGCTAAATCACCACAATGACGTCCCATTACCTCAATAATAGAGCATCTTTGGTGACTAGATGATGTATCTCTTAATTTATCTATAGCCTCACAAGCAGTGTTAAGTGCTGTAGAAAAGCCAATAGTATAATCAGTTGACGCTATATCATTATCAATTGTACCAGGAATACCAATAGTGTTTATTCCCATCTCATGAAGTCTTAATGCACCTGTATAGGTACCATCTCCACCAATAACAATTAATGAATCAATATCATATTTCTCAAGTTGTCTTTGAGCTAATGCTCTAACTTGCTCATACTTAAATTCAGGTAATCTTGCAGTACCTAGAATAGTACCACCCTTACTAAGTATTTCAGAAACATCTTTTCTTGTAAATTCTGTAATTTTACCTTCTACTAGTCCACGATAACCATCGTATATTCCAAACACTTGGTCGCCACTTTGAATTCCTGCTCTAACTACAGCACGAATAACGGCATTCATACCAGGTGCATCGCCACCAGAAGTTAATACTCCAATTCTCATCAACAATCACCGAATAACATTATATCATTATTTTTTCCATATTCAAGAAAATTATAATAGAAAATTTTGAAAATTATATTATAAATATAAAGCCCTATTTTATACCCTCTATCTACCAAATAATAACTTATATATTTTAAGCCGTTTTTTAGGCAAAATAAAAGGCGACCTCAAACGAAGTCGCCTTTGACATCAAATTTAAATTAGTCCTTAAAAGTACCCTTTTCTAAAGCAAGTGTTCTAGTAGTTATATCACAAACCTCAGCTGGTCCATAGTACTGAATAGCACCTGGATATAAATAGCATGTATTTTCAGACCATTCTTTTCTATGAGCCTCAAAATACTTAAATGGAGCACCATCTAGCTCAACAAGTGCCTTTCTAATAACTGGCTTATCCTCACCATGACGTCTTTCAATATTCATCATCTTAGTGATTGGCATACCACCAGCAACCCACTCCTCTGCAGGCTTAGATAGATTAGATACCTTTGATAAATATCCAGTATAGCCATATTGAATAAGCATAAATGCATTATATCCTAATGAATAGCAATAGTCTGCATCAAAGTTAGATGGGAATGCACATCTTCCTTCATAGCCGAAGAAATGATGTAATGGATTGAACTTACCATTATATAAGCCCTTCTTCTTTCTTTCATCTAATACATTCTTAACTAAGGCACTAAATAACTTCTCTGATTCAATTAATGATACCTGAACGTTACCATGTGGATCACGCTCTAAGAATAATTGTTGCTGAATTGTGTTAGGTAAAATTGCAAATACAGCCATTGATTCTTTTGTTAAGCCTTTTTCAATGAATGCATATTTTTCATTCCATGAAGGAAGCTTATTGAAAGCATCTGCCTTAGCGCCAGCAAGTAATTCATTAATTTCTGAAATAAGCTTAGAGAATTCAGGAACGAACTCTACAACACCTTCAGGAATAATTGCAACACCATAATTCATACCCTTAGCTGCTCTTGCTGCGACAGAATCAGCGATAGAATTAGCGATTTGAGATAAAGACATCTTCTTCTCTGCTACTTCCTCAGAAATTAAGCAGATATTAGGTTGAGTTTCTAAAGCACACTCTAATGCTACGTGAGATGCACTTCTACCCATTACCTTAATAAAATGCCAATATTTTTTAGCTGAATTACAGTCTCTTTGAATATTACCAATTAATTCAGAATATGTCTTTGTAGCTGTATCAAATCCAAATGAGCATTCAATATCCTCATTCTTTAAATCTCCATCGATTGTTTTAGGACAACCAATAACCTGTACACCAGTCTTTTCTTGAGCGAAATATTCTGCTAAAACTGCTGCATTAGTGTTAGAGTCATCTCCGCCGATAATAACTATTGCAGTGATGCCATGCTTTTTGCATACTTCAGTTGCAACCTTGAATTGTTCCTTTGTTTCAAGCTTAGTTCTACCAGAACCAATAATATCAAATCCACCAGTGTTTCTATATTCATCAATGAATTTATCATCGAAGACAACATAGCTATCCTCGATAAGTCCAGATGGACCTCCCTTAAATCCAATTAATACATTTTCCTTATTTGTAGCTTTTAGTGCATCATATAATCCAGATACAACATTGTGTCCACCAGGTGCTTGACCACCAGATAGAATTACACCAACGACTTGCTTCTTTGCCTTTGATGTATTCTTTCCTTTTTGGAAAGTAATTTCGTTTTTACCATATGTATTAGGGAATAAAGCTTTAATCTTATCTTGATCCTTTACAGATTCTGTAGGCAGACCCTCCTTAACACAAATCTCTTCAATACCCTGTCTTAACATGCCAGGTAACTTTGGCTGATATTCATATCTAGCCTTTTGAAGTGGTGATAATTTCATAATAAATCAAATCTCCTTATACTTGTATTTAACCTAATTATTTTATTAAAATAGATTATCGTTTTGCTAATATAAATTATAACAAAGCTAGCCTATTTCTTCAACTTTTTTAGACAATATTACTTATAAGTAATACGCTTTCATAATTTTAAATATAACAAATTATAGAATGAACTATAGTTTAAGACTATTTATAGGCATATTTTTTGATAATATTTCTATCGTAATATTTAATAAAAAAATACTTTTTATATTTTTTTTATGTACTAATATTTAAAAAATGTCCAAATAGTGTTAAAATTAACATATATTATATTCAATTTTTTATAGATAGTGGTGATGAATTATGTCAAGACAAAACGTTGATAATTTATTACAAATATTAATAAAAAGAGCCGAAGAAAAGAACGATGAGAAAGCATTAGAATACTTAAGAGATCCTAATCTTACTGAATCAATCAATAATTTTTTCAAAATAGCTAATGATTATAATTACAATCTTAATGTTGAGATTGCTAATTATACTGATTTTGATAAGATTTTATTTTCTAAGATTGCAAGAGCACTTTCTAAAGACTATTT
>JAEELU010000118.1 GCA_016282815.1 Acholeplasmatales bacterium | reverse complement strand
CTTAGTTGTAGTACCATCTGATGCAGTTACTTCTGCTAATACTACAACTGTATCACCTGTACCAAAGCCAGTTAGTGGAATTGTAAATGGTGCTGAACCAGTTACTGTACCTGATTTAGTTCCTGTGCCATTATAAGCAGCAGAAATTGAATCACCATACTTAATTGCAGTAATTGTACCTAAATCGGCAATTGTTGCATCTAAAGTAAATGATGATCCAGATACATAAATTGGACTTCCTGGTTGACCAACTAATGAGTATGACTTACAGTCATTATCAGATCCAATTGTTACAGTATTCTCTTGGATATCTGGAGATCCAGATGAACCAACAGGATATGATGTACCTGCGATATCAACGCTTTGTACTGTAGTGCTATTTGATTGGCCAATTACAGTAATCTTTTTACCACCTGTTGGTTCTGAGAATAATCCACCACCAACGTTATATGATGTACCTGCTGAGTCATATGCAGCTGTTGCACTGGCATATGATGAGGCCTTATCATATTGGATTGTTGCTTGACCATTTGAAATATTATCAAGCTTAATCTTAATGGCACCTACATAAACCTTATCACCAGATGTATATGATGTATTTGCGGAATTTGTATACTGCCATCCAATAGCTGGACCTGTTTTCGTAGGAGTAATGGATTCCTCGTCTGCAACATAATATTCTTCTACTGTATTAGAGTATGAAGATATATCGAAACGAACGTGTCCACCGGCAAAATCAGCACCAGTCATTGTCATATAAACTGCTACTACCATTGAATTGTTTGGAGCAAATTCATTAGTTTCTGCTAAAATTGAATATTGGCTTAGTAACTGACCATCACCATCCAAGAAATCTTCAGGATATCCACCTAAAAGAGTATGTGGACAGTGAGCTGCGTCAGTATATGGATCGCCATTATCATCATATAGATAAATCCAGTTATCAGGATCTGAATCACTCCAGTCCCAATAAGCATGGTATTCTGCAGTTGTTGAAGCATCATAAGGATATGAAATAGATATTCTTGAATTATTTAAATCAGCAATATCCTTAAGATTCATAAAACCATTTGTCCATTCGATTGCATTTATGGCATTTCTAACTGGCTTTTGTTGATTAGTATTACCACTTATTGTATAACCAAAACCTTCACCTAGATAAGCATCAAACAACGCATTCCAATTTTCTTTAAAAGCTTGGTAAGTGTCGTACTTAGTTGCTTCATAGGTCTTATAGTCAATAGCAATCGAAGATGCGCCTGCGGCATATACATCTTTACTGAAGAATGAAGAGAATAATGCCGCAAACGATGCTAACACTAATAGAAATGTCACACTTAGTTTAATTTTTAGTTTTCTCATAACTATAACCTCCTTTATAACGCATCAGGATCAAATCCATATTCGCTATTAATTATTTGTTTTCCACTCATGTGGTTTGCAATATCATTATATATAATACCTGTAATTGATGATTGCTCTGCAGATCTTGTGACCATACCTGCAATATATGAAATCTTTGAAATTTCATTAGTTCCATCACCAAGTGTTGGATGCTTTAATTTACCACTCATGACGTTGGCGATAATGTTAATATCGGTACCAACGATTAATCCATCGCAGTCAACATCACCAAAGATGATACATGTTGCTTCATCTGAAACATTGATACATGCTTCTTCTTTGTATAGTCTTACGACTGCTCCAGTGTGGATAAATCCTGTAGCCATCTCCTCTTCTGTATAAGGATCAGTTGCATCCTTATCCTTAAAGATTCTTATATATGCTAAGTCGTTCTTAAATTGCTTTAAGAAGTTCTTCATTGTTAATTCTGTAGGAATATGGCTTAAGTAATAATCATATGTATCTCTTGTATCAAGAGTTCTTTCGATTACATCAGCGTCTTCCTTAATTGCAACCATATAAGTAGCACTTGATCCTGAACCTACAACTTCGGTTTCAGCGATAATAAATTGTAGTGGAACACCATCTATTATTGTTAATAAATCTGGAGCTTTCGCCACAATTTCAAATTTCTTTTCGTGAGATGAGAATGAATAATTATTTATACCATCGATATAAACATAGTAAGTTCCTACATCCATTGGATTTTCAACTACTATTTCATTATTATTTCCATCTATTTGAACATATTTAACTACATAGTCTTCGCCCTTCTTTAGAGTTCTATAAACTTGTGTAGTTGCCTTTAGAATAATTTGAACAGTTTCTGTTGGAGTTTGAGACTCCTCATTCCATTCAAAAATCTTCTTATCTAGACCAATACTGATTAGGTAATCACTATTTGGAATCTCTAGTGGAGTAATCTCATAATGATATACGATATCATCAGATGTTTGTGGATTAGTCCAGATATAATTTGATGGATCTAATATTCTTAATGTGATTGTATGTTCTCTAACTACTTGCTCATTATTTTCGATAATTGGCTTTCTATTTCCATTATCATCAAGAACGAACTTGCCTTGATTATCCTTTTCATATTCATGAACATCGTAATTATCATCAACTAT